>NZ_DBOUKL010000028.1:0-15959 GCF_059755995.1 Thermosphaera sp.
CGCTATAGGCTCCTCAATGCTTAATAGAAATTTCAACGAGTACTTAATAGTCCTGCCCGAAGACCTTTACAAGAGGATAACACAGGACATTATCGAGTCCCTTAAACCCTACAACGTGAGATTTGTGCCGATTAAAGAAGAGAGAAAATATACTCTTCAGATCTAAACTGTCAAGTCAACCTCCAGTTTCTTCTTCATAACCTCACGTGCTTCCTCCAAAATCCTTCTCACATCCTGAGAGCTTCCGTCAACATGAAAGCTTACCCCGCCTCCCCCTCCGTGACTGATTTCCGCCATTTCTCGAACAGACTCCTCTAGCCCCATCATAATCATGTTCAGCTCGGGAAGGTTTGACTCTGGAAGCTTCTTCAACTCGGCGACAAGACCCGTTAGCTCTTTCGAGAGGTCGTTAAACTCGCGCATATTGATAGCGTACTGGAGGGATAGGTCGATTTTCTCGACCACCAGCCTGATAGTTGTCAACCGGGATGCAAGCTTGTCTAAACGAGCAATCTCCTCCGCATATTTCTTCGACAGGTATTTCTCATTTCTCGACTGCAACTCTACCATTCTTTCGAATAAAGCATTCCTACGCTCAGTGATCCGGTCAATAAGCGTTTCAAGCTTGTTGCCGAGGAGTCTAACCTTGTACAGCGTTTCAATAGCGTTTTTCAAAGGATCCCTTGTCTTGGCTCTAAACACTTCACTACACCAGAGATCTTATAGCGGGCAAACTCTTTAAAAACCGTGGGATATTATTTAAGGCATGCTTGTAATCTCGTATATTATTCCCACGCTGTATAGGACGCCGTCGAAGGATTCAGACGGGTTGTCAGGGTTTCTCACACCCACCTTCACCAGCTCACCTGTCCTAGGGTCGTAAAATGGTTCAGCAATTACCGCGTAAGGTCTGAAATACGTATCGTTCGCAAGAGGCCTTTCCTGGATTTTCGCGATCACGGGATTGCTTATTCCAAGGGTAACATCAATGCCTAGTAACTCCTTGATCCTGGTTACTGTGGAAGTGCCGAGCGGGGATGTCGAGCCACCGTACCACGTGAATATTGATGACTTATTCCTCGCCTCGCCCCAGTAAATCATCCCGTCAACCATCATCTTGTATATGAGAGGTAGTCTGTCCGGTTCGTTGAACACGGGACTGATGAACTGGTTTCCAATTAAGACAAGGTAGTCGGAAGTAGCTCTATAAGTAACGTTTATTCCCTGGGATCTAAGCGTGTCCACGGTGGCGTTACCAATCCTTATCATCCATATACTCTTAGGTATGTCAATACCTCCAGGCATGCTGGAGTTCGGGAATAGGACAGGCCAAATAATGACTGTTTCATTATCCTCGTATATGGCGAATAATTCGAGAACTAGAACATATGTTCTACCAGGAACAGTGTTGAAAAGTTTGGCGAGACTGGCTGCCTCCGAAGTATTCACAGATGTGAGTAATAGTCCTAATATCCCTATTTGGGTGAAGTTCAATGTGGAACCATCCGCTACGGATGCTTTGCCCCCGTCAACGCTGATCCCGTAGCCGTAGTCCCACCAAGAGATCACTACTGCGTCTGCTGGGAGATCATTTCTCAACGTCTCAACGATTCTGTACCATGAGTCACTGTAGAGTGCTAGGTTGGAGTTTCCTGCTTTGAAAGTGTAAACTATTGTCGAGTTGGTTTGGTAGTCCAGGTAAGCGATATGTGCAGAGTTGACTAGGAATAAAGCTATTAATGCAAGTATGATCAGCCTGTTAGACCTTCCGGTCATCCTTACCCGTCCCTTCTTAAAATCTTGAATCTCTTGTTGAGATGGCGCCAGGCGTTGAACCAGGTAGCCGAGGAATATACCTGCAACGATCGTGCCCATGTAGGAAGCCATGGCAATCATGTATGCAGCGTTTAGATATGAGTAGAAAGAGAGAAGGAAGAGTATTGCAACAAATAGTGTCTCAGGGGTTTGCTTGTATAGTATCATGTATAAAGCCCCTATGATGGAGAGGAAAAGAGGCGTTACCAGGAATAGAATAGACCACGGGAAAGTTGGATCCAGACCCCAGCTTCGCAACATTTGGATGAGTGTGCCAGCGCTGGAAAGTGGTGATTGATGCTCAGCAATACTCTGAACAAGCGGGTCGGCAGGGATAAATCTCAGTCCTAGTGCCCAGGCCCATCTCCCAGCAAATCCGAGAATACCTGTAGTTATTGCTATAGAACCGCCCACTACCAGCAGGACGAGCAACATGAAATACCTAGTTTTAGACAATATTGGTTTTCTAAGCCCAAGCTTCTTGTGCTGTATCCCCAGGTAGTAGTAAAGCGCTGGGATTAAGCAAGCGCCTAGAATAGGCCAGCCTACGCCTGAAAACCTGAGAGGGTAGAACCCAAGCTGCCCGAATATCGATGGCGAGGCTGCGGTTAACAGCATTGACAGAGCAATGATAAGTATGTGTGTTTTAATGAATCTCTCGTCAAACTCCTTCCCCATGAACAAGGGGGATATTATGAAATACGCTGTGAAGGAGCCGAGGAGGAAGATATACCCGCCCCAGAGCCAGCCAACAAACCCTAGGAAAACAGCCGTGAGCACGGAGTAGAATATTGTTCTTCTCCCGAAAGACTCCTTAAGCGATGAAACCGTTTTCCCGTAGAAGTAGAGAAACATGAATATGAAGAAAATGGAAACACCTTCCTTCTCAACGAACCCGATAAGCGTTCTATCATTAGCCGCTGGGAGAAAGGCGAGGAGGAAAGACGTCAATAAGCCGGCAAACCTGTTACCCCCTGAAAGCTGGGTTGCTGCAAGATAAGCTGCTATGAGACCGAGCAAGGTGAATAGTAATGGCTGCAGTACCGCCCACTCCTTTAAGGTGAGACCCGTGTATTGGATTAACCAGTATGTACCCCCTATCCACATAGGGAGTAGCGGGTAGCTCGAGTATATGATATCCCTGCCCCATGGATACCAGAATATGTGGGTATCAGGGTTTTCCCTGGTGAGGGAGTACCATGAAAGAATGCCTTTTTCAAACACGTACTTTGCCTGCCAGTATTCAATGTATGAATCGTACTCGAAGAATTCGAAACCATTTAGGTAATAGGGAGTAAAGCGAACGTATAAACCGTACCCTATTATAGCTCCCAGTAGAATCAGCACAAGGATTTTCGGAAGGACCGGTTTAGATGTTAAGACTTCGTTGAGCCGGATTATGATTCTGTTGATTCTCATCGCCAATATGCTTCACCAATGATATTACTGTTCGGTTTAGGAATTATACACTGTTTTAAATTAAAAAACTATTCCTTAACTCAGGGGATGAGAAGGGCCAGGATTGCTTTCTGAGCGTGCTTCCTGTTCTCAGCTTGATCCCACACAACGCTCCATTTTCCATCGATAACTTCGTTAACAACTTCCTCTCCTCTGTGAGCAGGGAGGCAGTGCATAAATATTGCATCGCTCTTCGCCTTATTCATCAATTCCACCGTCACCCTGTAAGGCTCCAGGTCCCTAATCCTTCTCTCTCTTTCCTTATCCTGCCCCATACTAACCCATACATCCGTGTACACTACATCCGCGTTCTCAACAGCCTGATGTGGATCCCTCAAGATTTCGTAAGACCCTCCGTTCGGGGCTGCATACTCGTTGAATAATTTTACGACGCTGGGGTGGGGCTCGTATCCGTTGGGGGAGGCTATGATGACTTTACCTCCCAATATCCCGACCGCCAGCATTAAGCTGTGGAGGACGTTGTCCCCTCCATCACCAACGAACACAATTTTCAGTCTTGAGATATCTCTCCCCTTCTTCTCGATAATGGTTAAAACATCGCTGAGTGCTTGAGCGGGATGGTGCAGGTCGCTTAAACCGTTGATAACTGGAACACTAGCGTATTCAGCAAGTTTTTCAATCTTGTAATGCTCGTAAACACGCGCCATTATCCCGTCAACATACCTGGACAATACCCTAGCAGTATCCTCTATGGTCTCGCCCCTGGCCAGCTGAAGCTCGCTAGAGCTGAGATATATTGCGTCCCCGCCTAACTCTTTCATAGCGGTTTCAAAACTGAGCCTTGTCCTAGTACTTGGTTTTTCAAATATCATTGCCAAGTGTCTGCCGTGTAAAATAGGTATTACTCTCTCACCAGATAGGTACCTTTGCTTAAGCTGCATTGCTGTTTCAAGCATGAACCATAATTCCTCTCTGGTATACTCCGTTAAAGTGAGAAAGTCCCTACCTTTCAGACTCGACACCATGTTGCAACACCAGTAAACTAAATTACTGGGTTGCCTAATATATGTGAACGCTGCTGCCAAGTAGGTTGATAATATGGAGAACCTGGTTGTCAGGGCTGTAACTTACTTCTCAACATCCAGGCATCTAGGCGATGCTTACAACGAGATAGTTGAGGCCGAGTCGTTGTTGAAGTCTGTGGAGAAATCTCTCAGCAAGCATGGCTACAGCGTTTTTACCAAGAGACTTTCATTTCCAGGTTTAGACCCCCGATCTGCAGAGAAAATAGTTGAATACCTGGCTGGCTCAGACCTTCTTGTTTCAATAGGTTATCAGAAAATACGGAGGCTCGGCCTCGAGGACGCAGTGTATTTTACAGGGAATGGTTTCTACGTTCCCATTCTCTACAATGGGGAAGACCCCTTAGTGTTTGCTAACAAAGCGAGCGAAATAATTACCAGGGCTGCTGAGCAGAACCCGGTGAATGCTACGAGAATTGCATTAGGATTCCACTCAAAAGACTTCACTACCCCCTACTTCCCGGATTCTTCAACCACTGGTAAGGCCAGGTTGGCGTTGGCTTTTCTATATCCTAAAGCCCTCATTGGTGAAACAGGTGAGAATATTGATATTCAAACTGCTTTTGAAAGAGTGTTTGCGGAAATTCATCGCGTTGCAAAACTTGTTGAAAATCAAACAGGCATTCCTGTGAAAATAGACTACAGCTTATCACCCTGGATGGAGAACAGCGTTGCCGATTTGTTTGAGAAGCTTGGATACAGTCTCCTGCAACCAGGAGCTAATTACGCCATCAACCTGTTGAACAGCCTGATTCGAAAATACATGGATAAGGAGAGGGCCGTGGGCTTCAACGAGGTTATGCTACCGTATGCGGAGGACTCACTTCTTGTCAAGTATGGTTCTGAAAAACTCCTAAGAGCAAGGGATTTCCTCCTCTTCGCCTCCACGTGCGTTGCAGGAGTAGACATGATCGTGATCCCAAGCGAGAAGCGAAGCCTCATGAAACTCATACTTGATACTTACGCACTGCGGCTGGTTAAGAAGAAGCCGCTCGCGTTCAGAGCTATACCCGTGCCGGGAAACCCGGGCGACTCCTTGGAAATGGGGAAATTCGGCAAACCAGTAATACTTGGGTACTAGAATTTTATGTAGAATCGTATTTGCAAGGCATAGTCTCAGGTATAACCATGTTTCAACATTTATATACGATGGTTAAGGATAGTATTTTACGTAACAGGTAGGTGAACTAAGTCATGGGTAGAGGAAAACCCTGGTTCGTAGGACTCCTACACGGCCAAGACTGGCTATCAAACTATGATCACGACATAGACACAGTGGTAAAGGTGTTGAAAGCTGCGCGAGAACTGAGGGAGATATACCATAACAGTATTAGAAAGGTAACATGGCTAGACGGTAAAATGCTCTACCTCATCTTCTACAATAAGAGCCTTAGAACTAGAAACAGCTTCCAAACCGGAATATATCAGCTTGGAGGACAGGCAACATACATTAGCCCAGACCAAGTATATGCTCCAACCCTTCCCGAGGACATGATCCCATATCAGACAGAAGCCATTAGCGATGTTGCCAGAGTGTTGAGCAGGTATGGAGATGGAATCGCGATTAGAATATACGGTGATGCTGCTAAATGGATTATAGGCAGAGGTCACAGGATCATCAGGGAGTTCGCCAAATGGGCTGACATCCCCGTCTTAAACATGGAGGACGATGTCTGGCACCCGTTCCAGGCGCTAGCAGATGCTCAAGCCGCATTCGACGCTCTCGGCTGGCCGAAAGACCTGAGAGGAAAGAAGGTTGTGGTAAGCTACGCCTACAGCGGAGGGTTAAAGCCTCTCGCAGTCCCACAGGATGTTGCAACAATGTTCGCCATGATGGGCGCTGACGTGTATGTTGCACACCCACCAGGCTTCGAACTCATGGATGAAGCAATGAACAAGGCAAGAGAGTATGCCAAGCACTGGGGCGCTGAGTTCAAGATAGTTTACGACATGGACGAGGCATTCGAGGGCGCAACCATCGTGTATCCGAAAGCATGGAGCCCGAAGGGCTTCTTCCCACCATACAACAGCACCGTAGACAAGGAAGGAGCGAAAGCCTACCAGGAGAAGTTCAAGAACTGGATTGTCACAAGGGAGAGGCTTGAGAAGGCTGGAAAACCATACTACATGCACTGCGGACCCGCTGACAGAGGCCAGGAAGTAACGGACGAAGTCTTAGACTCGTACGAGAAGAGCCTCTACTTCGAGGAAGCAGAGAACAGGCTACATGTTCAAAAAGCCGTTATGGCCATGACTCTAGGAGAGTAATTTTAATCAATTCAGTACCCTTTTTCTCTCACTCCTACTTTCCTTTGGGAAGTTGATAGTATCCTAAGGTTGCACACTTTTCCTGCAATGTGGAAGTTCGGTTGCGTAGCATCTTGTTTAACACCGCAGTAACTTTGGACCATGTTCGTCTAGAACAGAGTTTTATTCAAGGATCAAGTATTGATTAAAAAATAGCATGATGTGAGACAAAAACTACTTTTTGACCTCTCCTGTTTCGTATATGTGCCTTGAATAGAAGTCTTTAATTAACTTCAACGCCAATGGGGTGAAGTATACAACCGCGATCACGTTAACGAGCATCATGAGACCATACGACATGTCTGCAAAGTTCCACAGCGTCTCAAATAGTTCACCCATCACTGCTGCTGGTATGGAGGGCACGATCCATAATACTCTCACAAGATATCTCATTGGTTTTTCTGGTAGCTTAAGAATCCTGGAGAACAAGTAAACCCAGTTGATTTCCACGATCCATGCAAAGGTCAACATGGTAGTGTATGCGAATAGAGCCAGTGCCACACCAAGGATGGCTGAGGCGTATGCGCCATATGCTCTATAGAAAGCCTCCATAACTAAAGCTGCACCGCTTAAATCAGGCCTCTCAATGTGGACCCCTGAAATTACAATCGTCAACCCAGTGACCGAGCAGATAACGATCGTGTCCATGAACACCTCGAAGATGCCGTAGAAGGCGGCTCTGCCTGGGTGGTCTATGGTCATGTAAGCGTATACGTTAGGTGTGCTCCCCGCACCAGCCTCGTTAGAGAATAAGGCCCTTGCCATGCCGTACCTGAGGGCAGTGAAAACGGTCCACCCCGCCAACCCTCCTGCAACTGCTTGCGGATTGAACGCGCCAGTGATGATCTGTGAAAACGCTGACGGAAGGTCCCCGCCGTACTTAATCCACACTCCAATACTAAAGATTATATACCATGCCGCCATGAAGGGGACCATATAGTTTGACACTTCTCCAATTCTCTTAATCCCGCCGAGGATTACCAACGCCGTGAAGATCATTAACAATATGCCTGTCACTAATCTAACTTGGAAGATCTGTTCATCAGTGGTTGCCCCGAATATTTTCCCAATGTATTCCGCTCCTAATGCAACGTTATTAGGCTGCAACATGTCCGCTGTCCCGAAACCACCTATAATTATCAAAACCGCAAAAACCACTGAAAGGGCGGGTCCAATCTTCGGGATCAACCTTATGTAATAGGGTGTTCCGCCCTCAACCCTTCCTTCGGGTGTTACTCTTCTAGACCATACTGCGAGGGTTACTTCGACCCCTTTCAATCCCATTCCGAGTATTGCTGTCACCCACATCCAAAACAGTGCTCCTGGACCGCCCAGATGTATGGCTGTTGCTACACCTGCAATATTACCTGTTCCAACGATTGCCCCAACGGTTGCTGCCCATATAGCAAAAGGCTTCACTTCACCTTTTCCGCCTCTACCCCTATAGAACATGTTCTTCACTGCAAGACCGAACTTCCTAATTTGGTAGAACCCGCCGAGGATTCCGACCACCAACCCTGTCGATACGAGAATGATTATAGCCGGAAGACCCCATAGAAGTCCGCTTAGGTAGTCTACAATAGAAGGTATGTCCAATTTATCAACCTCAATATAATATGTGGAGGCCCTTCTATAAAAATAGATCCTTGTACAAAATTACATAAAGATTTCCATGGGCTTGAGAACATATGGTGCCCCACGAGCCAATGAAACAGTTGGTTTGTTGGGAAATGCCAACCCCCATGCATCTTTTCACGTGTAGTCTTCTAAAATGTGGTTGAACACTTTCTACACATGGTTATAAGGGTATAGTATAAAGGTTTTATGAACTTCTCTTTCAAAGAAAATAAGCAGCATCGAAACGGTCTTGACTCACACGGATTTACAAATGGGAGTTTCCGAGAACTGTTAGTGCCACTCACAACAATATTCATAAAAGAATTTTACAAAAAAATTAATATAATATGTGCAGAACAAGTGCGAAGAATTAATGGTGGAAAATGAAGATAGAAGGCATACATTATGGTTTAACACTGATGTATTCGTACCTCCTCCCCTTCTTTGAGATAAAGGAAACAAGTAATGGATTCATATTTGCTAAGAAATACGGGGTTTTAAAAGGATTGAAATGTACTTTTCACGAGGATTCTCTTCTCACTATTTGCGATGCTTCATCAGTTTCTTCATTAGAGAAGAGACATATTACTAGCCTTCTCGGATTAGATAAGACAGTATTATTTAAACAACTTTCTAGCTTTTCAGAAGATAATCTCATAGGTGAAATAACATTAATGTTTAGTCCGCTGGACGCTGAAAACATTTTTAAAACAATCCTCCTATCCAGAAACACTGATTACTTTACTAACACCATAAGATGGGTAAAGGATTTACTAGAAGGCATTGACATATCTAGAACCTATTCTTCATACATTCCTAAAATGTTAAAGCAATTTAACGAGCACTTACCAGGAATTGATTTCTTGAGTTTAAACAGTAATTCTATCAGACAACTGCTAGAGATAAGGCATATAGGTGCGAAAACAGTTTCAGCCTTACTGCTTCATGGATATGGCAATACTCTATACGCGCCCGTAGATAGGCATTTTTCTAAGCTTCTGTCCCTTCGGTTCGCAATTAGTGAGCCCTTGAAAAAATACTGTATGGAGAATGCCATGGAATGTCTCAACTGCAGGCATGGGTTGAAATGTAAATACGGCATATCCATGAAAACATTCGGAGATTACAATGGGGTCATACAGTCAATATCATACATAGCCTCTAGACTTGAGAGAAAACCTAGTGAATTAGAAAGCATTCTTCTCAAAAATAGAAGAACCTATAAGCGTCTTACCAAAATCGTTAAAGACCTAGTTGAAAAATTCAATAAGGATTTTTCACAGAAAATATCTCGATAATAATGGCAGGATACAACCCTATCGTCCTGTCCGAAGCTGTTAAGAACCATGTTTGCAGGACAACCCAGAGAGGAGAGGAGAGAAAGTACTATAGGTTTAGAGGTGGTAAATGGTACGGTGGCATAGCTACAGGCGATGTGGTAGGTTGCAATTTGAGGTGTGGCTTCTGCTGGAGCTGGAGGTTTAGCCATGTTTTCACTGGTGGTTGGTTTGAGTCTGCCGAATCAGCGTTTCAAAAAATACTGGAAATAGCGAGCAAGCATAACTATGAGTATGTGAGGTTGAGCGGTGGGGAGCCCACTATATCTAGAAGCCACCTACTAAAGATTATTGAATTGTTTTCTGAAACACATTACACCTTCATACTCGAAACTAATGGTTTACTGATAGGGTATGATCCAGACTACGCTAGGGATCTGGCAGAGTTTTCAAATTTGGTGGTAAGGGTTAGTCTAAAAGGAGCATCTGAAGAAGAATTCCATGCTTTAACCGGGGCAGACCCGTCTTTTTTCAGGATGCAGTTGAAGAGTTTGGAGAACCTCTTAGCCTCCGGTTTCAAGCCGTGCAGGGAGGTTTACCCTGCGGTAATGTTGAGCTTCTCAACACCGGGGTCATATAATCAGTTAAAGAGAGAGCTTTCCATGATGAGCCAGTCATTCCTTTCCTGCATTGATGAGGAATACGTTATTCTATATCCGCATGTAAAGGAGATTATGAAGAGAAGAGGCCTTAAACCAAAAATCTCCTACACGCCTGAAGGAGTACCCGATTTCATGATTTAAAAGCTTAATGATTCATTCTTATTTGATAAATGAGAAGGTGTACGGTATGAACGGCGTGAAGGAAGTTGTTGTCGTCGCACTAGGTGGAAACGCGTTCCAGAGCAAGGGAGATAAGGGAACAGTTGAAGAGTACTGGAGAAACGCGTATACTTCAGCCGAATTCATTGCAAGACTCATCGGGGAAGGATATGGCGTGGTCGTGACCCATGGAAACGGCCCCCAGGTAGGCATAATCGCTGAGTGGATGATGGCTGGGTTGAAGGAGAAAAATCTGCCGCCAATGAGCCTTGACATTGCAGGTGCTATGAGCCAGGGATGGCTGGGCTATCTTCTACAGCAAGCCTTGTACAATAAGTTAATGGAGAAGAACCTCATGGGTAAGGTTGTTAAAGGCGTAGTAACAATTGTGACGCAAACCCTTGTCGACAAGAACGATCCAGCCTTCAAAGACCCTACTAAATACATTGGCCCATGGTATGAGAAAGAGGAGGCTGAGAAGCTGGCTAAAGAGTTTGGATGGGTTTTCAAGCCCGATCCACGCGGAGGGTATAGAAGAGTAGTAGCATCCCCTGACCCGGTTAGACAAATAGAGATTGATGCTATACGGAGACTAGTGGATGACGGGTTCGTAGTGATAGCTGACGGCGGAGGAGGCATACCCGTCTACTTTGATGACAATGGGAAACTCCGCGGCGTGGAAGCCGTTATCGACAAAGACCTTGGTGCAGAGAGAATGGCTGCCGCGGTGGGAGCAGACATATTGTTGATTCTCACGGATGTTGAGAAAGTCTATCTAAACCATGGGAAGCCTGATGCTAAGCCGATCGATCAAATGACCGCTAGCGAAGCGTTAAAGTATTACAAGGAAGGACATTTCAAGCCGGGGAGTATGGGGCCGAAAGTACTGGCTGGAGTAAGATTCGTGCAGAACGGTGGTAAGTTAGCAATAATAGCGCACTTAAGCCAGGCCTACGAAGCCATTAAAGGAAATGCTGGAACCAGGATTGTACCAGGTTAGTTTTTCCTCTCTTCTTTCTTTTTATATCTTCTTCCCTTCTAAATACTATCTTAAGTAAGCACTTGGATGTGAGCGCATGGCTGCCCCCAGTGAGAGAGGGAAGGTAAAAGGGGTTTTGTTCCTGGTTTTAACCACGGTGCTATGGGGCACATCATTCTCATTCATTAAACTCTCTGTTGAGGAGATTTCCGGGTTTTCATACACGTTTTACAGGGGTCTTTTCTCCATACTTATACTTTCAATACTTCTCATCGCTAAACATGTTCGGCAAGGCATCGATGTAGAAAGCTTCGTTAAAGGAGTGTACACTGGGATAGCTTACATGCTGGGACTGCTTCTCCAAGGACTGGGGACGAGGTTTGTGACGCCTTCAACAAGCGCGTTCATAACCGGCTTGAACACTGTTCACGTGCACTTGTACGCGGGGCTTTTAGCAAGGAAGTATGGTTTAACCCATGCTACCTCACTGATTCTAGCGTTAACAGGATTGTATATTCTGACAAGCCCGCAAAACTCGGGCGGGTTAGGCGAGCTCTTAGTTTTCATCGGTTCCATATCATGGGCTGCTCAAATCATACTGGTAAGCAAATACAGTAATGCAAGCATGCTAGAATATCTCTACGGTATGTTCACCCCCACCTTGTTCTTGGGCCCATATGTCTTCATCGTAGAGCATGGTGGTGAATTATCATTAAACACTATTCTTTACCTAGCCTACCTCGCTGTAGCATGCTCCCTTGGAGCAACCTACTTCCAAGTGAAGGGGCAGAAATACGTCTCCGCTAGCTCCGCAGCAATAATCTTTCTATTAGAGCCTGTTTTCGCTCTAATATTCTCACTACTCATGGGATTAGAAGCTTTCCTGACATACAAGCTTGTTGGAGGGGGTTTAATAGTTCTGGCTACTTACATTACTACGATCGGGGAGTTAAGAGAGAACGCTAGAGGTCGACACGCTTAAATACTGTGGAATTGAAATTATTAAAAGCGAAGGTGGGTTTCTTGAGGGATAAGGTTGACATTCTAGTCTCCAATGGGTTAATAGTCACAATGAATGATGAGCGGAGAGTGGTTGAAAACGGGTATGTAGCGGTCTCTGGAGATCGGATCATAGATGTAGGTGTCGGAGATGGAAGGGATAAGTATACTGCTGAGGAAATCATTGATGCACGAAAATACATAGTACTACCCGGGTTAATGTGCGCTCACACTCATTTCTACGGTCTCTTGCTGACAGGCAGCCCATGGTTCTCGAAAATAGAGCCTCCGACAGACTTCCAGCAAAACCTTCAAAGGATTTGGTGGGCCCTCGATGTGCTATTGTCCTATGAGGAAGCATACGCTTCAGCATTAATGGGGTCTATAGAGTTCGTGAAATCCGGAGTTACCTTCTTCTTTGATAACATAAGCGCGCCAAACGCTATAAACGGCGTGCTTGACTACATTGAGAAAGCCGTGAACGAGGTTGGGATAAGAGGCTACCTAAGCTTCGAGGCAACTCAAAGGCGTAACCTACAGGAGGGATTAGAAGGCCTTAAGGAGAATGAGCGCTTCATCCGGAAGAACAATATGGATGAGAGCAAGCTGGTTAAGGGCGCGATTTACTTACACGCAAGCTTCACGGTTTCAAATGATTTATTCCTCAAGGCAAGAGAGCTTGCAAACAAATACCATGCCCTGCTATCAATACATGCCGAGGAAGGCTTGGTCGATGTATACCATAATATTGAGCGGTATGGTATACGCCCTATTGAGAGAATGGAGAGGCTTGGATTCCTGGGAGATGATGTCATACTGGTGCATGTGGTCAACGCGACCGATGATGAAATTAAAATCATAAAGAAAACGGGGGCGCATGTTGCCCACAACGCTATGAGCAACATGTTGAACGCTGTAGGTGTTGCCAAGATACCGGAAATGATGGAGCAAGGCGTTAACGTGGGAATAGGTAATGATGGATACATCTTCGACCACTTTGAAAACATGCGCTCAACATACCTCATACATAAAGTATGGAAGAGAGATCCAAGGATTATGACTCCTCTTCAAATACTTGAAATGTCCACAGTCAATGTGGCAAGAATGTTCAAGGTTTGGAAGGAGCTGGGAAGCATAGAGCCTGGTAAAAAAGCCGACATAATCTTGATAAAACCCGAACTCCCCTCGACACCGGTTAACTCTAAAACAGTTTATGGACACCTTGTTAACACTGTGAATAGCAGGGATGTTAAAACCGTTATTGTGAATGGAAAGCTAGTTATGAAGGACAGGGTGGTCTTAAACCTTGATGAGGAAAAATCCATAGATTATGTTCACAAGGTTGTTGAAAAACTATGGGAAAAGCTCATTGAGAAGGGAGAATACCAGTTAGACGTTCTAGACAAGCCGTAGTAATCGTGAAAAGTTTTCACTATCAGTATTCGCCAAAATGTCCCCGTTTTCAAATCAATTATTTTGTTAAAAAGCATGTTAAATACTACAATATTATTTCAAATCTTAAAACGTAAAGTTATAAAAGCTTTAACAGTCTAAATAATTTGTGAGGTGGAAATATGCCTTGTGACAAGCCAGTTAAGGTGAAAACAGCAACCGGAAAAGAATTAGAGCTAATCCCGAAGAAGGTTTGGCAGTTAAATCCTCGCGGTAAGAAAGGCGTGAAAGTAGGTTTGTTCCAGGACCCTGAGACCGGCACGTTTTTCAGGGCAAAGGTTCCGGAAGACTACCCATTGTGTGGGTAGAATTTTTTTAGATTCACACTTCTACCCTTATCACCCTGTTTTTCAACGAACTCTCGCATCACTGAACGGTAATTGATGTTGATAAAACTTTTTTACTTGAATAATTAACAATTAATCGGTACAGTGGGTGAAACGTGTGGTAGATCTATCTGTAGAAATAGCCGGTATAAAGATGAAAACCCCCATTATGAATGCTGCATGCCCGATCTCCCGCGATGCTGAAACAATGAAGCTGTTGATCGATAACGGGGTTGGAGGAGTTGTTGCGAAAACGATTAGCGTCAACCCCGCCATTGTTCCAAGGCCGAGCATGGCCGTTGTGGACAGGGGAATGGGTAGGTTTTACTACTTGAAAACCTTAAAACCAGGGGATGTTAGGATAACTCCGGTGGATGCGGGAAACCATAGATTTATACATGCCTTCCTCAACGCCGAGCTATGGAGCGATATCCCTGCTGAACACTACTTAGAGCGTGAATACCCAATAGTCAAAACCTACTGCAGGGAGCGGGGGGTGGCTTTCTTTGTCAGCATAGGCTACAAGCCCGAAGAGCTAGCGCTGCTTGGTCCTAAAGTAGAGAGAGCAGGCGCAGACGCGATCGAATTCTCCACGCATTACATAGGAAAAGACTATCGCCCCGTAATAGAGGCTGCTAAAGCCCTTAGAGAATCCGTATCAATCCCCATCTTCGCCAAGCTCAGCCCGTTCACTCCTAACATACCGGAGCTGATGAGAGAGCTTGAAAACGTCCGCGTCGATGGAATCGTAGCTACAAACACTATTGGACCTGCATTGAGCATAGATGTTGAAACCGGTATGCCAATAGTCGGAGGCCCCTACGGGTACGGGTGGATGAGCGGCCCGGCTCTGAAGCCCATTTCTCTGGCCGTGGTGGCGGAGGCAGCGAAGAGTACCAAACTCCCAGTTATCGGGGTTGGAGGGATTACCAGAGGCGTGGACGTTATCGAGTACTTCATGGCTGGGGCATCAGCTGTTCAAATATGTACAGCCGCACTAGTTGAAGGGTTCAGCGTGTTCCAGAGAATTTTAAGCGAGACTAAGACATGGCTTGAAAAACACGGGTACTCGAGCATACTGGACGTGAAAGGACTGGCGTTGAAGCATTTGAAACCTGAGCCGAGAAGGGTTTGGGCTAAGCCGCCAGTGGTTGATGAGAAAAAATGTATTGGCTGCGGGTTCTGCCAGCAAGTCTGTGACTACGATGCAGTGCATGTTGAAGAATCCAGCAACGGTAAGAGATTGGCTGTTGTGGACAAGACAAAGTGTTATGGGTGCGGTCTCTGCACCTCTGTGTGTCCAACCAGGGCTATCCATTTTGAAGAGTAATGCATCCTTTTTTATTTTTATATACTTATTTAAATTTTGATGAAAAAATCCCCGTTGAATTTATTGAAATGTTTAATTAAAGACTTCCATGGAAACTTATAAGCCTCAACCCCTATATTGAATTTTGGTGTATATTTGTGTCGATAAATATACCGAAACTACCCACTGTTAGAGACCTAGACATTAGGGAGAAGAAAGTGTTGGTGAGAATAGATATAAACTCCCCTGTAGACCCGGATACCGGGGAGATATTAGATGATAGGAGAATAAGTGTTCACGGGAAATACATTAAAGAAATGATAAAAGATTACAACCCAGCATTGGTGCTTATCTCGCATCAAGGCCGTCCTGGCGAAGGGGATTTCATAAGCCTCGAGAAGCATGCTGAACTGCTTTCCAAGTACACTGAGACCCCTGTTAAATTTGTGGACGATATTATTGGTCCAAAGGCAAGGGAGGAGATTAGGAATCTTAAACCCGGTGAAATCCTTCTCTTGGAAAATCTAAGGCTGCTTTCCGAGGAGATAATAGAGGC
>NZ_DBOUKL010000029.1:0-41223 GCF_059755995.1 Thermosphaera sp.
TGAAGGTATCGACACTAGGGATGACAGGATAATCAGTATCATGCTTACGCCGACGAGTAGATTTCGCAACATGATCTCACCTGTTTTACTTATAGGATTTAACTTATTAAATAGTTTGAGAAGGGTTTAAGGTTTAAAAAAGGTTTTACTTTTTCCTCATCATCGTGACTGCCATTACAATTATGACAAGCAGGAGTACTCCAGCAACAACGCCGGTTATAGTGTAGTCTGTCACGGGAGATGTCTCAGGCTTCGTTGTAGTTGATACCTCGGTCTTTGTCGTGGTAATGGTTTGGGTCTCGGTTACCGTTGCACCCACTCCGGGCTCTAACAATCCGAGAAGTTTCACACCGCTTACTTTTGCTGGGATATTGTTAGCTGTGTCATAGCTTGTCAACATGGCATACTGGGCTTCCGGTGTTGGAGCTAAAATGTCTATCACCTTGGGCTGGACACCGGCTAAGATGGCTAAGGGATCTCCTCCGCCTAACACCCACTCTCCAGGATCACCAGTTTGGACTCCTCTTACCTTTCCTTCACTGTATCCGTCATAGCTTGAAAGAGCTACGAATACGATCCAGTTCCTGATATTCTCGACGTCTGCCAGCAGGCTCTTAGCTATTTTAACCTCTATAGTGTTGGGCTCGGCCTCGCTGAGGTAGACGTCAAACACTGTGTTGTTGTTGTACTCATCTGCTAGCATACTCATGTTAGCGTTGAATAGAACTGAGACCTCTCCATCGGGGTAGGGCGTGGTACCCCAGCCCGGTATGGCTATTACTGCGTAGTGCCATCCATGCCATATCTGTACTCCGAGACCTATGCTGTTAGTACTTATCGGCAGTGCTTCAGAAGTCGTTGCTATGTAGATTTGAACGTTCTGGAGGCAGAACCCGTTAGGGCCATTCCACGGGTTTCCGCCCAGGTTCTTCACGGTTGTTCTAAAGTAGATGAAGTTGTCATCCGCGTAGGCTCCGAATTTTACAAGGTCGTATATGGAGGGCTGGAATACAGGGTTGGTTGGATAGAGGAAGGTGCCAGTGCCTTTATCGTCTCCCACCGGGTCTGAGAACACGGCGATCGTCTCCAATCTTGTAATCGGATCATACGTCTCTAGAATCCTTATGAACCATTTTATAAGATTTGTAACAAACTTGGGTCCATCTAGTGTGACATTATAGTATGAGGAAGCCCATGCCGGCTCGTGATCACCGTAGAGCGACTCTCCAGCTACTACTATCAGGTTGTTCTTCTCCTGATGATACTCGGCCGCGTATGCGATGAAGTTCCAGTCGCCTGTGCCATATATCAACGGGTCGTACACAAACGGGTTTGGAGCCTGGTTGTCACCAATGTATGCTAGATGGTACCAGGCTATTCTTATCAATCCTGGGAATGTCTCGTTCACAGGGTCGTGGTAATTGCCCATCTCATCCTGCCAGATAACAGCTGTCGGTCCGTGCATGAGTATCGGGTATTGCACTCCCTCGTCTAACACGTTTGTGAACAATTCGGAAACGTTGTCAGGCTCGACGAAAGCTGTCATACGGTAGTATGCACCACAGCATACTGGTGAGTCAACTCCTTTGTAAGTGTAGTTTCTGCATGGAGTTGGTGAGTAAACGGCTCCTTGCTCAAGCCTTAGTTTTGCACCAACATACTCTAGCAGGTTGTTCACGGCCGCTATACTGTTCACTCCTCCGCCATAATCACTGTCTCCTGCAACGTACAGCACCTTGTCTCCTTTAGAAAGCCATTTTACCAAGGCGTCTAGCTCTTCTGGCGAGAGACTAGCGGTAGGCTGTCCTATAAGCAGTATGTCAACGTCGGCTAGAACGGTTGCCGTGAAGGATTCATTTATTATTTTCCAGTTGACGAATGTTATATTACCCATTATATAGTCTAAGTACTTATTGCTCTCGCCGTGGGCGAGATCGACTCCAACAGTTACTGTTTGACCGGGTTTTACGAGCGCGTTTGTAGTCAAAGGTATTGCTGATATTAAGAGTAGTGAGATAATTAGGATTAAGATCGCTTTCTTCATACATGTTACACCTTTCAATAAATGTTAATATCGGCATGGTATATAAACTTAAAAGAAGCAAGGAAAAACTATTTTTTAAGAAAGAATACGTAGATTACTGCCACTGCAACAATCAATACGACTATTGCTAACCCGATTAATGTGTAGTCCGCTTCTTCTTGAGGCGGGGGTGGCTCCGTTGTGATTAACGGTGGGGTTGTTGTCATGGTTGTAGTTGTAGGTGTGGTGGTTGTTGAAGCGGTTTGTGTCTCTGTCTCCATGGTTGTGGTTGTAATGGTTGTCGTGGGGGACTCAGGCTCGATGACTACGTCTGAAACTACTAGGATAGGGTTTGCAGGGGCTTGGGCACCGTATGGTACAAATGTGATGTTGAAGACTTTGATACGTGTTCTTCCGTAGTAATCTGTAACAGTCGTGTTAAGCAATACTGACTTGGTAGTGGCGGATACTATTGTGAACTGAAGAGTATAGGTTATGTTGTTTAGTTTCTGAGTATAAGTGCTGGGTGTTTGAGTATATTCTAAAGATGTAGTGTTTGCCCCGTCTGTCAAGACGAATGATACTGACTTGATGCCCCATTCAGAATCCGTTCCTCTAAGGTAAAGGGTGAATGTCCTGTTCAAATACGGAGGCCTCGGAGTATAGGAGCCTACCACGATGTCAGGCGGCTCCGTGTCTGGGGCGTTGAAGATTGTTAGCCCGATATTGTCTCCGTAATTCACAGCTAGTCTCAGAGATAGATAGAGGAGGCTGTTCCTCATATATGCATTAATCTCTAGTACGGAGGGATTCCCCGTGTTGATAACGTAGTTGAAGCTTGACCCGTTCCATGGTAGTATCCAGAACAGCTCTCCTGAAATGTTTAACCATTCCAGATTATTACCAAGCGAGACCGTGTACGCATTGTTAGACTGGGCCAGTTTCACCAGGAAGTATGTCTTGTTAGACCATCCTAGGTTGTTTGTGGGAGGATAAATTCCTATTGGGATACTGTTCAGGGCTAGAGGAGTTGAAGAGTTTTGGAAACCAATGAATGTTGGAGGCTTGACAGGGAAGGAGATTTCTCCGGTTGCAAAGTTGAATTTGAAGAACCCTATTGCGTCGTAACTAGCGGTTCCATGTGCCGTTGTGGTAAAGGTCATGAACAATGTTGTAGTATTAGTTCTAATACTATTGTATTTAACGAAGAAGTCTCTGTGAACGTGTCCTGAAAGAACAAATGTAATGTTGTAATCCTCGATCAGTTTTAACACGTATCTGAAAGCCGTCATATTGTTACTCCAGTAGCTGCTAACAGGGGTCTGAACTCCTTGAGAGTATGGTTTCAATGTTTCGGTGTCATTGTACCACGTGTATAACTCGCCCTGGTAGTAGAACATTGGGTGGTGAACAAGTATGGCTTTGTACGGTATGTAATTATAGTTAGATAGTACCTCCTCTAGGAAAACTATTTGCTCCCAGCTTGGGGTTCCACCCTCAGCGGTGAACAATCCCACTACTAGCAGTTTATCTCCGAGAATTCTGTACCAATAAGAGGGTCCGAGGTATTTCCTATAGCTGGAGTCTGGCGCATCATGATTACCAGGAATCCCGAGGATGGGATACTTGTACAGTAGTGAATACCTGTAGGTCTGCGCCGCATAGTACTCTCCAGGAGAAGCTTGATCCGTTATGTCCCCCAGCCAGAATATAAGGTCAGGGTTTAACAAGCCGGCTAGGGTAAAGGCTGAAACCCTGTTCACATCCCCGGTCAAAGTGTCTGGAGTACCTGTTATGAAGTGAAGATCAGTCATTACCGCGATCTTTAGCTCACTAGGCCATTGAGAAACAACCCATATGCTTCTCTTAACATGGTACGTTGCTGTATTCGACTCAACCACCAAGTCGTATAACCCGTCTTCAACGCCCGACGGCACAGTGAAACTATATTGGTCTACACCCGCCTGCTCCACTTCTAATGTGTAGTTAAGATACACCAAGTTGTTGTTCACTAGTTTCGCCGAGACCAGGAATGCTCGAGTTATTGATAGCCCTGAATAACCCTGAGCTAATGTAAGCTGTATTACACTGCCAGGTTGGACAATTGCAGGCAATACAGGACCTATCTCTTTAAAGATGTTCTCTGTAACGTTGTAGACAATCCCTGGCAATATTGTCGTGTTTTCCGCGTTTACGAAGCCTGCACTGGATATGAGAAGCAGGAAGATTATGGTTGCGCCGATCATTAAGTACAACTTGCTGTTCATATCACTCACCATCTTAATTTAATCCTGAAAGGACTATATATTTAGTATGGGGCTTGACTGGTATGAGCAACCGGAAAAGAGGATTTTCCCATGAAAGAGATTTAGTTCAGAGGTTTTGGAACCACGGTTTTGCCGTAATCCGTTCGCCCGCAAGTGGATCCAAGGCTAAAACAATACTTTACCCTGATATCGTAGCGATTTACCATGGTAAAGTCCTAGCCATTGAAGCTAAAACTATTAGAAAGGAGAGAACGATTTACCTGAAGAAGCAACAAGTTGAAAAGCTAATCGAGTTCTCTAAACGAGCCGGTGGAGAAGCTTATATAGCTGTAAAGATTGTTGGAACAGGAGAGTGGAGATTCGTCAGTTTGAACAGCTTACAGGACACTGGGGGTTTGAAGATTACTAAGACACATCTTTCCGCATCCCTTAAACTAGAGGATCTCGTTTCAATTGTAAAAGGTGTGAGAAGGCTTGGTGACTTCACAAAACACTGAGAAAACATTTCAAGGTAAATCTTGACAAACTATTTATCAATCAATAACTCTTCTCACCTTATACTCCAACGATATCTCCTTGTCAAACCTGATGTCAAACGAAACATCGATAGCGATTCTAAGAACCCCTGAATCCCTCATTTTCTCAATTATTTCATCTATAAGTGTTGAAACTTCCATGATGCTTGAAGCCTCGAGAGCGGTTCCAAACGGGGTGACCTGGTACTTCACTCCTCGCTTTTTAATTACCTCTACTACTTCTTTTACATAATCCCCGATACCTGGCTTGCCAGTGCCGATTGGGATTACACGAATCACAGCTAATACTTTCAAGGCTTTAACACCTATTCTTAGATTTGTTGGATTGGGTTTAAGGGTTTTCTCTAGGTAGATTGCTCACCCAATCTATAATGTCCTTCACAACTTTTTCTCCGCCTGGCTCGAAGAATAGGTTATGTCCAAGGTCAGGATACAGCTTCAACTCTTTAGGGTATGAGGCGAGAAGCTGATAAGCCCTCTTGCTTGCTTCGAAGGGTATGACTTTGTCTTTTTCACCATGAATAAGCAAGACCGGGACGGTGATATCCCCCACAAGCCTCCAGAATTTGTGTGATGCTTTAATCATTTCGTTAATTAACTTGACCGATACTTCTCTCAGACTGTATTCCAGATCCTTTGCTTTTTGAAAGCCTTCTATTTCCTCGGGTGGCCCTCTTTGTAACAGGATCTTGGAACGCGGAGCAAACCTTAATGCTAGGCTTAGAATGAGTTTTCTAACAGGGTTTAAGGGAATTTGGAGAGCTGGAGCTAGAGCAATAACTCCTTTAGCAACTCCTTTATGCGTTGCAGCTGTTAAAAGCACTATTAAACCGCCCATGCTGTGCCCAAGCAGTATTACTTCCCTGGCTCCTACGCACCATCTAGCATAGTCGGAAAAAGCTTTGATATCCTCCACGTAATATTGGAAATCTTCGACATATCCTTTATCGTTTTCACCTGCGGTTCTACCATGCCCTCTTTGATCATGCATGCAGAATCCAAACCCGTGTCTTGCAAACTCCTCGGCAATAGGAATGTAGATCCCGCTGTGCGCTGTCAACCCGTGCGAACCTATTATTAAAGTGTGGAAAATCTTCTCAGGAACTACGCACCTGTAAAACACCCTTATCCCTGTTTCAAGTAGTGCATAATCTTCCACAATCTTCATAAACATCCCTAAAACTGCAACCATTTAATCTCTAACGAATACATAGGTATAAAACGTTTCAAACCTAGGAGATATGCTCTAGAAGTTGGTACTCGAGAACGCTCGGGAGGGTTCTCTCAGCAACTACTTCACGCATCTTTAACTCAACATACTTTTCTATGAAAGATTTTGAAAACACTGGTTTCAAATACTCGTAGTCAGACATTAACTCTTCCAACGCTTCTTTAAGCGACAAAGGCAGTCTCCTAATATTTGAAAACCCCTGTTTCTCGTAAAGATTGAACTCGACCGCATCCCCCGGATCTATTTTCTTCCTCAACCCATCCATCCCAGCTAGTATCAGTGCCGGTACTCCAAGGTACGGGTTCATGGAAGCGTCTGGATTACGAGCCTCAATGCTTTCCCCATTTCTCGGGATCCGCACCATCGCGGTTCGATTTCCATAACCCCATGCTATGTGGACCGGGGCCTCGAAGCCGGGGGCTAGTCTTTTATAACTGTTCAAAGAGGGGTTTGTGAAAGCTGCCAGGCTTCTTGCATGCTGAAGTATTCCTCCTATGAAATACCTTCCCTCCTGAGATAGGGCTCCGTCTTCGAACAGAATATTCCTAGCGCCAACCCATAGGCTTAAGTGCAGGTGTAGACCATTTCCATAATCATCCGTGAATGGCTTTGGCATGAAAACGGCGGTCAGCTCCTTAGCTTTCGATACTTCACGAACTGTTTTAATGGAGAGAATTATGTTATCACAAGCTTCCAAAAGAGGGTAGGGTCGGAATGAAATCTCATACTGGTTGAAAACCCCGTTTTCCCTGTGGATTTTAAGCGGAGCTATGCCTGCTCGTGTAAGAGCTGTTGTAGTCTCTTCGAGGATTTCATCCACTCTTGAGTGGATTGATGTAAAATATTTCCCGTTCCCCTGCCTTATTAAACAGGTATTCTCCACGGGCTTCGCATAGAATAACTGTCTCCTTGAATCTAAGTAGTGCTTTATTTTCCGCATTATAAAGAATTCTAATTCATAACCAACAAGCGCTTCTAAACCATGCTCGAATAAATACTTACTAGTTTCCTCTGCCTTAAGCCTAGTATCCAAGTAATGCCTCTCACCCTTCGAAAAATAAACAGCGCCAACTACTAGCAATCCGCCCCCATAGCTACTTAAATCGACAAACTTACCTGACGCAGGCTTCAGAAACAAGTCCCCGTCTTCGACGCTTGCGTAATCAGGGAGGCTGGAACCGTCCACGCTTGTCTCAAACCCGTAGAGGCAGTCTGGTTTTTGATGGAGGAATATTTCGACCTCCCTGTGCACGCCTGTCACATCGGGAAATAATATCTTAATTTTTTCCTGTTGCATGATTTCACATACAACGCTTAAAGATTTGAAATAGTTTAAAAGGCTTGAAAAGAAAAATTATAAAAATTCCACAACTTCATATAGTGTAAATAAGAGGTTTTACAATGATAATAGATGATTTAGACAAGAAGATCTTGGAGTTTTTACGAGAAGATTCAAGAGTAAGCTTGAAAATCATATCGGAGAACACCGGGAAACCCGTATCCACTATTCATGAAAGAATAAAAAGACTCTTCAAGAGCGGGATTTTGAGGAAGTTCACGGTCCTAATAGACTATGGAAGATTAGGCTATGGAATAAAGGTTTTAATACTGGTGAATGTGGATGGTAAGCATATTATTGATGTGGAAAACTATGTATCCCAGCATCCAAACGTTCAAGCAGTATATGACATAACGGGCGAGTTTGACGTCGCTGTTATAGCGGCTTTTAAATCAATGAGCGAGCTAGACAAGTTTGTGAAATGGCTTCTGCAAAACCCGTTTATCCGGCAAACTAGAACTAGTATTATTTTCCGAATTGTCAAAGAGACCTTCCACCTACCCATATCCGACTAGCTGAACAATCCTACAAGCAAAATATTGGATTGGAATTATTCAATGACCACGTACTTTTAACTCCTCCTTGGGCGTGTTTCACTATTCAACCTTGTATTTGTGAATAGTGTGGAGAAGCTTACTAATCCCTTCCTCTAAATTGATCGGGTTGAACACGATTCGCCCCCTGAGTCTCGAAACATCGGCTACACTATGCCTAACCTCTCCAATTCTCGCATGTTTGAAAACAATATTAACCGAGCGTCCTGTAATCCTCATAACCAGTTTAGCAAGATCTATGATTCTCGTCCCAATACCCGTACCGACATTGTAAACCCTATTGTCGAAAATATTTTTCGAGATGAATTCCTCGACAACTTTCGCAACATCCTCCACGTGGATGAAATCCCTAGTCTGCGTACCATCCCCATAGATTTCAAGGCTTCTGCCTTCAACAATGTTGGCGATGAATCTTGATATAACCCCTGCGTAACTGGGGTTTTGCCCAGGCCCGTAGACGTTGAACAATCTTAGCGAGACATGTTTAAGCCCGTATATTTTCGAATAATTACCCAAGATTTGCTCGCCCATGAGCTTGCTCAATCCATAAGGCGAGGAAGGGTCAACGGAATCGTTCTCACTAACAGGTATTTTAACAGGGTCACCGTAAACTGCAGCCGAGCTTAAATAGATTAAAGGTATCTTCCTCTTAGAACACTCGTATCCTACTCTCGCAGTGCCCATGCTGTTCACATCGTAGTATTCAAGAGGGTTTTGAACACTCTCCTCAACATTCACCAATGCGGCAGCATGCACCACAATATCGAATTCGCCGTAGTCTTGAAAAGATCTCACATCTCCGATAATCACGGGGATCCCGTTATCTTTCAGCCGAGATATCCCCGTAGGGCTGGCTCTTTCAAGGTAGTCTAAAACCTTTATATCATATCCTTTACTACTGAGGTGCAGGGCTACGTGATGCCCTATAAATCCTGCGCCGCCGGTAACGAGCACCTTCACTGCATACTCCTCTCTACTGGTAATATGTTTTCGAGACATTTAATTATCGGTGAGCAACACTGTAAAAAATGTTTGCCTCCAAAATTGAAAATACCTTACATTTCACGGCAAGTTTTTCACGACTTCTTCAATCAACGTTGATTTTTTAAGATTAGAAAGCTTAAGCTTAAATGGTTATAAGCATGGATTTGAAGTCTTTGAGCAATGAAATCTCTAAAATCGTGGAACAGGTTAAACCCTCGGTTGTAACAGTTTCAACCCTTGTCGAGCACCCTCTTACGATTTTCGGGTACGAACCGGTTAAAGGGTTTGGCTCAGGATTCGTTGTTTCAAAAGGTTACATTGTAACCAATGCTCATGTAATCAGGGATGCAGCCAAAGTAACGGTAAGCTATGTAGACGGGTATGCCAGTAGGGCAGTTGTGGTAGCCGAGGACCCCACAAGGGATCTCGCACTCCTTGAAACGGAAGATTATGGTTCCCCGATAAAGCTGGGGGATTCATCTAAGCTCAAAGTAGGTGAAATAGTACTGGCTGTTGGCTCTCCGCTAGGCTTGTTCCAACACACTGTTACACTAGGGGTTGTAAGCGCTACGGGTAGAACTATTGTCGGGGAAAACATTGTTTTAGAAGACCTGATACAGACGGATGCGGCGATAAACCCTGGCAATAGCGGGGGACCCTTAATAAATCTCGACGGTGAAGCAGTCGGAGTGACCACAGCGATAATTCCGTTCGCCCAAGGCATAGGTTTCGCCATACCTATAAACACAGTGAAAAGATTTATCGGAATGATTGAAAAGTATGGGAGACCTTTGAAAGCTTGGATCGGGGTTTATGTAGCTCCCTTAAATCCCACGATAGCCTCTGTTTACAATATACCGGTTAAAGAAGGATTACTAGTGGTTAAAAGTATACCTGGCACGCCTGCTTATAGAAGAGGCATTAGGGAAGGAGACGTTATAATTCAAGCTAACAATGTCCCCGTTACGAGAAGTAGTGATCTTAAAGAAATAATTGAGGATAGCATTGACAAGGGGTTTGTAAACCTTTTGATTCAAAGAGGTTCCAACACATATTCACTTGACGTAGAAATTATTGTTCAACCTCTATAGGGACTAATAGCTAGAATTATCTTTATTTTAAGCATCTATGCGGTCTCCAATTTACAAGTTCAAGTTAAAAGCGTGATGTTCATCTATATACGTACAATACTATTTTTCCATGTTTGAATGAATTAAGATTTTTAACCTATACCTGACAATATTGTAAAATCATGTATATACGTTAGGGGTTGGTACATGAGTAATGAAGTAGTCTTCCAAATAAGGCTGGGTAAAAGACCATTATTGCTATTGATAAGTGCTATATTAGGGTTGGCTGTAGGAATCATTGTCGGAGAGCCTGTTAAAAACATAGCAATACTAGGAGACATTTATGTTGCTCTACTAAAATTCATAGTGGGCCCATTAGTATTCCTCTGCATTGCATGGGCAGTAATGAGCATGGGAGACTTAGTAAAGCTCGGCAAAATCTTCCTAGGATTCATACCCTACTGGATCTTCATGGGACTAGCATCGGTTGGAACAGCATACGCGATAGGCTCAATGCTTAAGCCGGGTGAAGGGGTTCAGCTACCAGGAGGACAGCAGGTTACTCCTGCATCTCTCACAATCGCGGATTACTTGAAAAACATTATACCCTCCAACTTTATCGACATGTTCTTGAATCTTAAAATGCTTCAGATAATATTCACCGCTATACTGGTTGGAATCGCTGTGGGCATAATAGGACGCTCAACACCGCAGGTTAAGGAATTCCTGACAAGATTATTCGAATCCCTACTAGCAGTAGTCTACAAGCTATTAGACTTCATCTTATGGTACGGGCCAATAGGTGTTTTCGCATTAATGGCTAATGTAGCCGCTGTCGTAGGAGTCATAGCTGTAGGCGCGTTCGCCAAACTAGTGCTCGCCTTCTACGTGAGCGGGTTAATAGTTCTCCTGATAATCCAGCCATTAGTAATGATTCTCGTGGCAAGGTTGAACCCGGTGAGATTCTGGAAGAAGTACTTCCCAGCCATGATCACCGCCTTCTCAACGGCAAGCAGTAATGCAACACTCCCTGTCACCATAAACTCTGCAATAGAGGCAGGGGTTTCTAAAGAAGTTGCCACGGTAATCTTGCCCGTCGCAGCAACCATCAACATGCAAGGAGCCTGTGCAACTATCACTTTGTTCACGCTGTTCGCTTTCCAGGCATTAGGGATACCGCTAGGGTTTGGAGAGGTGTTAACACTAGTAGTCCTAGGATTCTTGGGAGCGACAGCAGCTGCAGGCGTCCCTGGTGGAGCCGCGATCGTTGCAGTAGCCACTGCAGCAGCTCTAGGTATTCCTGTTGAAGCAGCCGGCTGGATGGTTGGAGTCCACCCTGCAGTAGATCCGTTTGAAACAATGCTCAACGTCATAGGGGACCCGTTGGGCGCTACCATAGTCTCAAAATACGTAACGAAAGACTTTAATGAGGAAAAATGGAGAAAATAGTTTTTTCCACCTCAAATTAATCCCAACGTTTCATTACAACTTATTAACACACTGAAGCAGTTAGGGTACAGGGAGGGGAATATCGTCGGGCCAGGAAAATCCGAATAGGTATGTCTTTTTTCTAACCCCTACGTAATGACTGTTAGCTCCTCTATATTGTCTTATGAAATTGATGTGATCGATTTAACCCGTACAATGGCCGCAAAATTTTTATAGGTGCACCTATTATTAAGACATGTGCACTGGTGAGGCAGATGGCGTGTTTCATAGCACCATTGGTAACAGGCATATTGATTAAAACACTAGAGAGGTTCTTCAAAAATACTGCAGAGAAATTGAAACTCAACATTCTATCAACCATGTTGCTAGGTGGGAGCATGGTTTTAATAGCCGAGCACGCTTGGAATGGTGAAGTAACGATGTATCCGCCCTTCTTAACCGCCATGTCCAACCCCGCCGACATGGCAGTGGCTTTTAACGAGATAACGACGGTGGGCTTATTGATGACACTAGGGATTGCTGGATTATGGGGAGGTGGACTGATCATCTACTATAAAAATTCGAACTCAAACGAAAAGGTTAGGTCAAGGATTCTCACAGCACTGCCCCGCAAATGGTGCTGAAACGTGTACATGATAATCTTAGGATTAACAGCAGTATTCTCCACTGTATTGTGGTATAAGAATCTGGAAAAGGATGACTTACTATTCAAAAATCTTGCCCTTATAAGCTGGGCTGCAACATTAATGTTCATTGTGGATAAGGCGTACGCATTAATGGTTGAAGGCGAAGAATTCATAAGTACCTCGCCAGAATCAGTAGCCCTAGGGCTATTGCTATTGTTTATTGTCTTAACAATTTGGGTTGCATCCATTATGTGGAAGGATCCGAAGAAAGCTTTGAGAGCAAAATAGTTTAATTTTTCAATACAATTATTAACTCTTATGACTATTCTTTAATTGGTGATATTTATGAAAAATAGTGAACAAGTTGAATTATTCAAAAACATGAGCTATAAGGAAAAAGAATACTCTGATAAATTATTATCCACTATTGAAAAATTCAAGCACCCTGTTCTCGCGGCGGTTTTCTCTGCAGTAGGATTGGATTCCTTAAAGCATTCTAGACTATACGAGTCATTGGCTAAGCTGGCAGAGTCTGAATCCCCCTTCTTAACCGAGGAGGAGTATCGTGAAATAGAGAAGTCTATTGAGGAACACATCAGGCTTGAAGCAGAAATGGTGCGTTTGACTAAGGAATTACTCGATAAGGCTAAAGACCCGAGAATGAAGCTCATTCTCGAAGCAATACATAAGGATGAGATGGTGCATCACCAACTCCTAGTTTCTATTAGAGACAAGATTGCAAGGAAAGAGACCTTCACGGAGGAAACATTGTGGGATGCTATTTGGAAGGAAAGTCCCTGGCATGGAACCCCAGGAGGCTGACTGTGATTTAAAAATTTTTATTAAATTTTAAATTACTTACAATCCTAACATTATCGCCAAAGCTCCTTTCTTATACGCTTCTATCGCCGCATTCAGCTCTGGAGCTTCTTTAGCGTATTCTTCAAGGGGAATACCTTTCAGAACAGCATCGATGGCTTGCCTCATCGATTTAGCTCCAGCCTTACTCCCCCATGGGTGCGCATGTATCGCTCCACCGGCGGCTATTCCAATATCCACGCCTAAATCCCCTACCAGCTTAGGAACCTCCAGCTGAGTGTTTCCTCCGGATGGACAGGGCAGTGTCTGTTTCAACCCGCTCATCGGGGCCCTCAGATACTTTGCAACACGGAGGTATTTCTCCTTAGTGAAGGTCGGTACTTTACCATATGGTCCTGGATATATCACCATGTCTGCTCCAGCGATTCTGATGAGTTTACCAGCTACTAAGATTGATGATATTCCGGAGTAAGGTGAAACGTACGACATTGCGACATAGTCGGGAGTGTGCGCAAGTATTGGCATGTTTACGCTTGGATCCTCGGCCAGGTTTTTGAAAGCCCCAAGCCCAACGGAGTAGGCGTTCACCATTAAAGCGTTTCCACCCAACTGTTTTACTTTCTCAGCAAGCTCGAAAAGCTTAGGCGGGTCACTCGTGATGTTTACAGTGTAGAGTTTTTTCTCACCTGTTTCCTGCTCAGCCCTTTCAAGCATTTCCATGAATTTTACAACCCTCTCCTCCACCTTGTTGAAACTCTGGTTTGCGAGTAGCTCGTCATCTTTTATAACGTCCACGCCTCCTACCCATGCTTCGTAAGCCAGCTTAGCACCGACATCCGCGGGATAGTATACGCATGGTTTAACCATGGCAACTATTAAAGGCCTATCGTGAACCCGCATAAGTGTCCTCAATCCTTCTATCCCGTATTTCGGACCCTTGAAAAGTTTAATGTATGCGGGAGGCATCCAAACATCAACTAGCTTTATCCTGCCGAAAGCCATTATGTTGCCGGTAACAGCGGAGAACATTGTGGATAAGTCATTCTCAAAATTAACCCATGGAAACGCGATTGAAACCAAGAATCTCCTATAACCTTCCTTCGGAGTCTCCGTTTCATAGTCGGGAATCTCGTATAATCCTACGACCTTCCCGCCTAGATTCTTCCTCATCTCCACAGTCTCTGCAGGTGTTCGTATCCAGGTTCCAGTGGTCTGCTCAGCTGCGAAAGCCCTTGCAATCATGTCAGGCGGAAAGCCCACGGGTGCTTCAATTATGTAGTGGGCTATAATGTACTTATCGATATCTATGGTTTCATACAGCACGTCTAGAATATCCTCGTAATCTATTCTCATGGGTTTCAAGAACATACACCGTTTGATTTTTTGTTCTACGATTTAAATAAAAATTTGTAATGTTAAAACTATATTAGACATGGGAAGGTTTAAGTATAATTGGGACCTAAATGTCGGTTCCAGCCATCATTCTCAGAAGATTATACGTTAAGAAAAGCTTGAAGAATAATGAAACAGGTTTTCAGTTTTCCCTTAAAAACGTCTTAGCAGATGCTAGTTTGTCTAAACCTCTTGAAATCACCATTGACGACAAACCGGTTCCCCTCGACAAAATAACGCTGGAGTCGGATTCTAAAACAATACTGAACAAAGATATTTCAGACACAAACCCTGTGGACTTCGCACTGAACACTCTTGTAACAATAAGGATTGAAGGAATCAGGCTCGAACCAGGCGAGCATAAAATCGTAATATCCGCGGTAAGCAAGGAGTATGGTCCAATCAAATTCGACATTAAAGACGTTGTGAGCTGACACGATCCAGGATGAACGCTACCTTCCAGTGGTGATCTAATGCTTAAATTCCCCAGCGGGTTTATCATCGGGTTTAGCGAGTCCGGTTTTCAATTCGAAATGGGATATCCAGGATTCGAAGACCCTAATACAGACTGGTGGATATGGGTTCACGACCAGGACAATATAATGTCTGGGTTAGTAAGCGGGCATTTACCCGAGAATGGCCCAGGATATTTGGCACTTTACAAGAAAGACCATGACATCGCAGAGAGACTAGGTGCAGACACTCTACGCATCGGGATTGAATGGAGCAGGGTTTTCCCTAGACCAACCAGGGAAATCCCCGTTAATATCGACAAGGACGAGGAGGGAGTTATAGTAAGCATCGATATTAGTGAAGCAGCTATCAACCAACTGAGAGAGAAGGCGGATAAGAACCAGGTTGAGAAATACAAGGGATTGCTTAAAGACTGGGTTTCAAGGGGGAAAAAGCTTATCATAAACCTCAACCACTTCACTCTCCCATCATGGATACATGAGCCAATACAAGTGAGAACCCGTGGAGTTGAGTCAGCGCCATCGGGGTGGCTTAGCGATGAGACAGTAGTGGAGTTCGCGAAATATGCTTATTATATCGTGAGCGAGCTGGAAGAGTATGCTGATGCGTGGAGCACTCTTAACGAACCCAACGCGGTTGCAACAGCGGGATACTTAAACACTAAATCAGGATTCCCGCCAGGAATCCCAAGCTTCGAATACACTATACGTGCTCTTAGAAACCAGGCAATAGCGCATGCAAGAGCGTATGACTTGATCAAACAAGTCACTAAGAAGCCTGTGGGCATCATCTACAACTTCATGTGGTTTGAACCCCTCAATCCCGTGAATAGTGAAGACGTGAAGGCTGCTTCCACTGCCTCATACATGTACAACTACGCTTTCACGGACACTTTGATTCATGGCGAAAGCCTTTTAGCAGCATCGGAGAGCTTGAGGAGAAAACTAGACTGGATAGGAGTAAACTACTACACTAGAATGGTGGTGGCCGGCGAGAAAAAAGGTCCGGGATGGAGGTATATTCCTGGGTATGGATTCATATGCACGCCTGGTGGGGTGAGCAAGGCGGATAGACCGTGTAGCGAGTTCGGATGGGAAATATATCCAGAAGGGTTGGAGAACATCCTTGTAGAGCTGTTCAACAAATACAGGATTCCTTTAATCGTAACTGAAAACGGGATAGCTGATTCCATGGATAAGCACCGCTCCTCCTACCTTATCACTCATCTCGCCAGCACATTGAAAGCAGTGGAAAAAGGCGTGGATGTGAGAGGATATCTGCACTGGTCACTAATAGATAATTATGAATGGGCCATGGGCTTCAACATGAGGTTTGGCCTGGTAAAGGTTGATTTCGACACTAAGAAAAGGTTTCTAAGACCTAGTGCCTTATTGTTTAGGGAAATTAGTTTACGTAGGGAAATCCCTGAAGAACTATTTTTTATGTGAAATCACCGTATGACCTAGAACGTTAAACTGTTTACCTCCGTATTAAGCCCATCTTCAAGGGTTTTAGCATTCGTGGGCAATCCTAGTGCTTTGTCAGTTAAGAATTATATATAATCTGCGTGAATAAGATATGTGTAGGCTGTTAGAAAATCATGTTTGACCATGGGGGTTTAAATGACGAGGAGACTGGTTCTCATATTCTTCATATTGATGCTCATGATGCTATACGCGGATCAGAATCTTGTTGCACCCATGGTAATAACTCTGAGAGAAGAGGGTATCATTATCGGTGGGGAGCAGGATTGGTATTACTATGCAGGATTACTTGCAACCGTCCCTGTCTTATCCGGCATTGCAACCACGTTTATATGGGGGTACTTAGCTGACAAGCTCAGTAGAAGAATCTTGTTCGCTGCAGCGGTTCTAACAGGCGAAATCCCATGCTTCCTAACAGCGTTTTCACAAAACTATTATCAAATGCTGTTACTGAGAGCGCTGACCGGGGTAGGGATTAATGGGGCGGCGCCGGTGGCTAGAGCATTAATAGCCGACCTCTACCCTCCCGAGGAGAGGGGTAAGGGATATGCTCTCTACAATTTCGGCTCAGGCTTCGGGGTTCTACTTGGCATGATGCTTGCAGCAATAGTGTTGACCACTGGCTTATCATGGAGAATACCTTTCATGCTTGCAGCAGCGCCAAATTTTGTTCTAGTACCCCTATTCCTACTCGTGATTAAGGAGGTAAAGATAGGGTACGCCGAGCCAGAGATTAAGAAACTCTATGACATGGGTATTGAATACAAGTTTAGGATTAACCTGAGAGAGTTTGCAACAGCCCTTGCAGCAACACCTACTCTCATTTTTATATATCTCCAAGGAGTACCCGGGACCTTCCCATGGGGAGCCATACCATACTGGGCTCCAACATTCTTCCAAAAAACCTGGGGACTCTCCGAAGCCACCGCTACGATGATAGTATTTGTTGCGGGGTTAGGCATGATGATAGGATACTTCATAGGGGGAATGCTTTCAGATATTCTGCAGAGGAAGGGTTTTGCGAAGGCCAGGTTGCTCATACCTTTCGTGGGCATTTTGATAGGAACTTTCACCATGATAATGTTGCTAACCTACCCATACCCGTATGGAGACGAGTCTTTACCGGCACTAATACCTGTTCTACTTATAAGTCTAATGGGAATGGTTTTCGTAACCTTCGCAGCACCGAACGTACCGGCAGTCCTAAGCGAGATCTCGCTACCGGAGCATCGTGGAACCATATTCGGAATATTCAATATAACAGATAATATAGGTTCAGCCTTCGGGCCGACAATGGCAAGCTTCTTCATGGTCATGTTCCTAGCATGGGGTTTCCAGGAGCCCTCGAACATGAAGCTAGGATTAATAACCATCAGCTTGTTCTGGGTGCCATGCGCTCTCCTATGGCTACCTGCGTTTAGAACGTATTTAAGAGATAAGGAGAAATTAAGGCGTCTGTTGAGGGAAAGGGAGAGGTCGCTGGAATCTGTTAAGAAGGAACAGTGAAGTGGTTTTGCGCGGTTAAGAATGCCTGAAAATATGTCCTTAAATCTGGTTGTTTTTTATGGTTCCAACTCTACTCTAACCCCTTCATCCACGCTAACAATCCACGCGCTCCTCACCAACCCACTCGTATGTTTCAATACTTTGATAGCTTGCTCTTCCGAGCCTACTAGTCCCAATAAGGATCCGCCTAAGCCAGCCCCAGAGATTTTCACCCCGTAAGACCCTGCTTCAAGAGCCTTGCTTCTTATCAATTCCAAACGTGGTAGACTGACATCGTACAAATCGCGTAGTAGAACGTGCTGATAGTTTACTAAGCCGCCTAAGAGTCTGAGAAAGCTGTTTGCCTCCGAACCGGTTTTACTTAAGCACTCATCACACTCTGACCGTAAAAACGCTTCCACTTCTTCCCTTGTATCAATACTTGATGAGTCTTCGAGGAGTCTTAAAGCCAGTATTGTTGAATAATGCATTTTAAACGTGAAAACTATTCTTCTCATGGAAACCTTATTAATCCGGTGGAGATAAGGCTCGATGCGTTGGTAGTCTAGCCTACCCCACTCCAAAGCGTAGATGTCCTCCTTAAGCATGTTTCTCAAATCTCCAGGTAGGTCATCGAGAAGCAGGAGCTCCCTGACTCCTTGCTTCAGCTCACTTATTCTCACAGGATGGATGCTACCTGTGGAATGCCTTATGCCTGAATCAAGCACTGTGAACAGTATGTCTTTTCTCACAAGAGTCTTAGTGGTGAAAGGAGGTTTGGTTTCAATCAAGGTTACTCCGCCCATGGCTGAACCATATTGATCCAGCCTCCCGCACGGAATACCCATAACATCGTGCTCACTCTGGTATGCTATCTCGGCAATATCCTTCCTCTCCAAGCCAAGCCTGAACAAAGCGTTAAGGCCTGCAACTAATGAGACTTGAAGTGCTGCACTGCTAGCTAAACCCGAACCTATAGGGATCTCACTGTAAATAGTGAGGTTGAAATCATCGATCAGGTATCCCTTCATCCGAAGAGCTTTCACAGCCGACCTGATATAATCGCCAAACCAGCCCTCCTCTACAAGTGTAGGATTATTAGCGCTGAACGTGTCTGCGCACTCAACCCCTTCATCACACAGATTGATCGAAACAGCCTTCGACCCGGTTTTCGAAGTCGAAAGAGCCACATAAGTTCTCTTATTTATAGCGACAGATACAACGGGCAATCCTTTATAGTCCTGGTGAGTGTTTAAAAAATCCAGCCTTCCAGGAGCTGAAGCAATAACTTTGGGCTTTTCACCGTAAAGGCCTTCATGTCTTCTAAATATGAAGTCAACGATTTCACGCACATTTTCCAAAGGTATCACCAATGACCTCCAGGATTTCATCACAGGCTTTGCGCAACTCTTTAACCCTTTCCTCCGGGACACCATCGTAGGTGAAGACCCAATACCCCCACTCTATACCTGCAGCGTACTTTAGCTTTTCAGGATCCCTGTAGGGCTGGTAAAACTCTATGTGGAAGTGGTAATGGTAGTCTCCTTTTGAAGGGTGATTATGCATTACCATAATGTAGGGAGCATCCTTCTTGAGCAATCTTGAATACGTAGCGGTTGCAACTCGAATAGCATCGGCTAATAGTTTTAAATCCTCTTCGGAAAGCTCGCTTATTGCTTTAACATGCTTCTTAGGATATACATGTAGCTCGTAAGGCCACATAGCATAGTAGGGCAGGATTATCATGAACCCTTCGTTCTCGTAAACCGTCCTCTCCCTAACCGCTTGCTCATGGCTTACAACATCGCAGATCAAGCACCTTCCATGCTTTCCATAATATTCCTTGAAAGACTCTAATTCGCTTGCTACTCGAGGAGGTATGAAAGGGAGAGCGTAAACTTGAGAATGAGGATGCGAGAGCGAAACACCTATCTCCCTTCCTTTATTACGAAATAAGGCTACGTATTCAATATATTCGAGACGTGAAAGCTTTTCAAACTCCTCCTTGAACACTTTCATCACCTTCGAAACATGCGAAAGCGTCAAGGTGTGAAAATCCCCCTCATGCATCGGTGTCTCAACTATGACTTCTGAGACGCCCCTAGCTTCCCTGGAGACATATAGGGGAGATCCATATTGAGCTGGACTTCCCGGATGGGGTACGAGAGCAGGGTATTTGTTCGGCAAGACCACAACATCCCATGAAGCCAAATCCTTGAGCTCGGGAGCGCCTGGGCAAAACGGGCATGAGACTCTTTCCTTATCAGTAAGCCTCCACGGCCTAACGGCACGATGAGCCGCGACAATAATCCACTGCCGTATTAGAGGATTCCACCTAAGCTCGTGCAAACCGTTAACCCCAGAGAGGATATGCGGGTGAATAGTATTAAATTTTAAAAACTATGCTTTGGTGAAAGCATAGCCGTATTCTTCGCTTACCTCTATTAAAGCCTCCTCTAAAATGTTTAAGGCTTCATCTAACTCTTCTTTTTTAATGACTAATGGCGGCCTGACCTTTATTACGTTCCTCATGGTTACTTCATCGCCAATAATATCTGGCATGTCAAGAGCGTAGAGTGCTCCCTTCTCAAACGCCTTCTTAACAACTTCTTCAGCCTCTTCTAAGGCAGGTTCCCTGGTAGTCCTGTTCTTAACCAGGTCTATCCCGAGATATAGTCCATAACCTCTCACATCACCGATAAGATCAAACCTCTCCTTCATATCAAGCAACCTCTTCAAAGCATAATCGCCCATAATCCTCGCTCTTTCAACAAGGTTTAACTTTTCAATAACAAGAAGATTTACAAGTGCCGCTGCATATGGGACCGGGTTACCACCGAATGTTGTATGCTCCTCAGGATAGCTTAAACCCTTGATTCCCTCCTTAGCAAGAGTTGCTCCCACAGGGAACCCGCCGCCCAGACCTTTAGTCAACGTCATCATGTCCGGTTTAACATTGTGAATATGTGCAACGCTCCAAGCTCCCACTCTTCCATTAGCTGTCTGCGCCTCGTCGAAGATAATGTAGAATCCGTATTTCCCGCCTAGTTCGATAATTCCCTTGAGAAATTCAGGCGGGGCTGGTACAACCCCTCCAGGCCCTTGAACTGGCTCTATAAGTAGGGCTCCGATAGAATTAACTCCTTTAGTAGCATACTTTATCGTTTTCTCAACAAAGCTTAAACACGGGTCTGCAGCACACTCAGGGTATTTCATCTTGAAGGGACACCTGTAGCAGTAGGGGTAGGGATATCTGACAAATTTTTCCTCCCCGAACAGCTTGTACCGGATTAAACCTGGAAGCGGGTGGGAAGCTGTTGTGAGCGCGAGGCTGTTTCCGTGATAGCTCCTCCAAGCTACGAGAAATGTATCTGCCCCTGGCTTGTTAATCATTGCCAGCTTCAATGCTACCTCTATGCTCCAGCCCCCGCCCTGCGTGTTCAACGCAACCCTTTCAAAACCATATATCTCCTTGAGTTTCAGCAAAAGTTTCAACCTTGGAATAGTTGGAAAACCATATCTTACATGGTTTAACACGCTGGCTTGAAAAGCTGCTGCATAAACCACATCAGGGTGAGAGTAGCCTACGTTAAGAGTCCAGGCTTGAGAAGTCATGTCAATTATCCTTCTCCCTTTCAAATCATAAACGATTGACCCGCCCGGCTCACCCTTGACAAGGACTGTTTCCTCGAGAGATGTTAAATTAACCTTCTTAGCCTCCTTGACTGTGATCTCGTCGATGGTTGTGAGAAGCTCTCTAATTTCTTCTTCAGATAGAACTGAGGGTTTAAGCTCCAACCAACCACCATTCAGAATTGTCTTCTGTAAGATAATTAAACATTTATAATGATAATTACTTTAGCTCAACCATCATCAAACAAGCAATAACCTTCTTCAAGAAAACGTTGAGCCATTCTTGAGGATGGAGGCTTGAAAGCTACTCGTCCCGCCTCCGTATTCACATCCTGACCATTACTGAGAAGTTTGAGTAGCTTGAAAATTGACAAGTACCCGACAAGCCTGCCTTTATCGAATATTAGGGCGCACTCAGCCTTCTTTTTAGACATTTGGCGTAGTAATTCTCTAATACTTTCGGAGGAATCAATTCGCACGGGACTCCTAGGTTTAACAAGCCTCTTCACTATTACTACTACTCTCCTCCCTACCCTATCCGAATCCACTATCACACCGTCTACGAAATATTTCCCGAGGCAAACCACTACTCTATTGCCTTTTCTAATGAATGGTTTAAGCGTAAAGTTCCTTATCTCGAGAGTTAGGTTTTTATCGGTTAAGCAAGCCGTTATTGTCGAGGATACTTTGAAAGAGCTTCCATCACTGGTTAACAACATCACGCTCAAACGGTCCCTCCTAGTAATGGTGCTGATGGCCTTACCTGTTGGAAGATAGCCTCCGAAGGGCCCTCTCTTAGACTCTACAAAACCCAGAATCCTCATCACTGATAAAGCGTTCCTAACGCTTCCAGGATGCACCCCTAATGTTTCCGCGATCTCCTCACTTTTAACAGCCCTGCCATAATCCTCGCTTAAGGAGATTAAACATTCAAGTATCTTTTGTTGAAACCTTGTCAAAAAACCCATCTCAACCACTAATTGATATTTAACAATTGAAACGTAAAAGCTTTTTACGATTATAAGGAATATTACTTCATGGTGTTCTCTTGCACGAGGATTTGAAAAAGAAAATAGTTGAGGTAATGAAGTATTTGGATGATAAAGGTCTTAACCACGGGAGATCGGGAAATGTCAGCGTCAGGATAGGAGCAGATCGTTTACTAATAACTCCTAGCGGGGTAGTTAAATCCGAAATGACCCCTGAGGACATTCTCCTAGTTTCAATGGATGGTGAAGTATTAGAAGGGGCTCGAGCTCCAACAGTGGAAATGCCAATGCATCTTGCAATATACCGTGAGTACCCCTACATAGGGGCTATCATACATGCCCACGGCCTGTACACGAGCGTGCTGGCAGTAGCAAGGGAGCCGCTACCCCCTGTTATAGAGGAAATGATCATGTACACTGGTGGAGAGGTCAGGGTCGCTGAATACGCTCCATTCGGAAGCGAAGAGCTTGCTGAAAACGTAGTGAAAGCGTTGAAAGAGAGAAGCGCGGCCATACTTGCTAACCACGGGGTAGTAGCTTGCGGGAGAAAACTAGAGGAGGCGGTCGAGGTTTTAACCGTGGTGGAGAGGGTTGCCCAGATCTACGTTCTAGCTAGGATTCTAGGAAAGGTGACAACTCTACCCGAGGAAATAGTGAAATTCCAGCAGGCATTATTCCAGAGGAGAATGGGTATTACAAAGTGATGCGCGCAATTGATAGGCCCGTTTTAAACTGAGCATGCAGTATTCAACTGTTTGAAAAATCTTTTGTTCGCCTTATACACGTTTATCATGAGCTTAAGCTTTTCATTGAACACTCTGATTAACGGTTCCCTAGGTTTAAACACTTTCTCGGGTTTAGCGATCTTCTTAACATATTCAAACTCTCCAAGACCCAGTGCTTTAACCCCTATTACAGCAGCTCCAATAGCCGAGGCTTCTCTCAAAGTACTCATCCTCCACACCTCTGCACCCGTGGCGTCAGCTATTAATTGGCATAGAGAATCCCATAAGGCCCCGCCTCCCACTGCATTTAAGACTCGAATCCTCTCGCCGAGCAGCTTCTCGAAATATATTTGAGCCCACTTAATGTTCAATGCAACACCCTCCATTATTGCCTCTAGTATTTGAAACCTTGAATCGCTCAAGCTTACATTGTATAGCACTCCTCTTACATAGGGGTCGTCTATCGGTACTCTTTCTCCAAACATCCATGGGAGGAATAGGATTTTGTTTGAAGCAGGGTCAACAGACCCGATGTTTCTATCTACTTCATCAAACACTTGTTTATCCGCTTTCCCATAGAGAAGAGTCACGATGTAGTCTAGGACTGAGCAACCACACTCCTGCTCAGCGATCAATAAATGCTTACCCGGGATCGCGCTGATTATCGTACCTATAGCGTGGAATATGTCGAGCCTTCTCCTCGGTAAGTGTGAAGCGAGCCAATCACTTGTCCCCAAGTATAAATGCGTCTCAAGATCGCCTATGCCTCCTGAACCTATGGCTGTGGCTGCAACATCCCCAGATCCAATAACTACTTTTACACTTTCAGATAACCCGAGCTCCCCGGCAACGTCAGGCTTCAATCCCCCCACTATCTCGGTTGGCGCTCTAATAGGAGGGAGTTTCTCCGACGATATTTTTAAATCCTTCAAAATCGTTACGCTCCAGTCCAGTTTACCTCTCCTCACATCTGCAAGCCAGGTCACATTAGCCTCGTCAGCGTTAATTGATGGCTTCCCGGTTAATTTCAAAGCAACGAACCCGTTATAGTTAAGAAACTTCCAAGTCTTCTCGTAAAGTTCGGGCATGTTCTTTCTAAACCAAACTATTTTAGAAATAGGGTCTTTCCCGGTTCTGCTCGGAGCCCCACCAGTTATCCTCAAGTATTTTATAAGCTTCAATAGATTGTAACCGCTTATTTTGAAAACGCCTGTGAAAAGCTCCCATGGTTCCCCAGCACCTCGCGTATCAAGCCATGTTAGAAAATTATGTAATGCTTCACCGTCTCTTGAAACAGGAACAACTCCCAGCATTTGCGCATCAATGCTTATCCCTTTCACTTCATCTCGGTTAATCTCCGCTTCCTCAAGCAAATTTTTAATGGATGAAACAATAGATTCCCAGATCTCATCAGGCGACTGCTCGGCCCAACCATTCCTGGGATATAACACTCTCAACGACTCTGTATGCCTCCCGATTACTAATGCTTTCTCAACATCTAATAGTATTGATTTTACAGAGCTTGTCCCAACATCAAGGGCTATTAAAAAAGGCATTTAAATCCTCTCATTAATAGTTTCGTAGATCTAAGATATAAGAATTTGTCATGAAAATTGCGAAAACTGGTAAAGAATTACATCGTTAAGTGATCTTTATCTTTATAGGGATGTTGTACTTTTCCTCCAGCTTTCTTAGCCGTTTCACCCTTCTATTATAGTTTTTCAACATAGACCTGCTAATGGCAACCACGATCATGTTGTCTTCGACCGAGACTTCAGCGTCAGGCAATATTTTCCTCACATTCTCTATGATGCTGTCGAGCAGGCTTGGCTTTCCTCTGAGTTTTTTAACTGGAACCACCACTGTTTGCTCGCCGAAAGTGTATATTTCATACTCTAGTTCACCCGTCAAGAAGTCCCTTACCTCGATCACGGGCCTAGAGAGCTCGGCTTCCTTAAGCCCTGTTGGAAGCTTAACCGTCATCCTCACATCGTACACCTTGTCTACTATGCCCTTTCTAATGAAAATCACCGTGTCAATGATAGACGGGATCATGCCCAGCTCTACCCTGCCTATGAACCGCTGGATCGCATCAATAGGACTGGTTGCGTGTACAACGCCGATCATGCCGATACCTGCTAGTCTTAAATCAGCGAAAAGCTTGAAATCCTCATCATACCTCATTTCGTCGAAAACCGTATAGTCGGGTCTGGAGAGCAGGAGAATATCGTGTAACTCCCCAAGATCCGCGTAGTTTTTACTATACTGTGTTATATTCGGGGGAAGGATCATGTCCCTGGGTGATTCAATAGTTTTCACAACCTTACCCTGCCTCATATAGTATTCTGCGAGGGCTTGAGCGAAAGTCGTCTTACCCATTCCAGGGGCTCCAGCAATCAGTATCCCCTCAGCCCTTTCTCCAAGCCTCTTCACAAGCTCCTCCGGCAGATTATATTCTTCAAGCCGGAGCTTCCTAACTGGTTTCACGGCAGTTATCTCCCATCCATCGCTGAGCGGGGGTCTCGTGATAACTATTCTGTACTCTCCTAGCTGAATAATCGTCGAACCAACCCTGTCTATTTCAATGAAAGCGTCACTCCTCCTTCTAGACTCCTCGATGATTTCATTAGCCATTCTCTCAATATCCTCCTTCCCTAACGGCTTATCCGACAGCACAGAGTAAGCCCACTCGCCCGGCCTCCCCTTCTTAGCCAACGGCTCAACGCCTTCTTTAAGGTGAACACTCATGGTGTCCTCGTCGAAAAACTTCTCGAACTCAAGCCTTGTTTTTTCCTTAGGAGCCACGTATAGCGTTTCCAACCCATAGGCTTGGGCAATTCTGTACTGGACTGGGTCGCCGGTTACAAGAATTGCGCCCAGGGTTCTCGCATGCTCTCTTATGTTGTAGTTAATATCAGCTATAACCTCCTCTTCCTTGAGCCCCATCCTAGGTTTATCCCCTATAAGCTCAATAGTTATCAAACCTTTCTCGTGAAGCATCCTGAGTCTCCGAATCTCCTCTAAACCAGTCATGCCAACCGCTCTTCCCTGGGCTGACAGCTGTTCGAAAACAGTGATCAAGCCCTTGTGAATTAGAACCCTGCCTGAGATCCTCCCTTCCTCGATCATTTTCGCCAAAATGCCCTGGACAATGCCTGAGTAATCAGGGATGTAAATTTTTTCCTCGCTAATTTTAAACGCCACCCTAAACACCGTGATTTCCATGAAATGTTAAGGTTTTGCGATGCTTTTTAAGTTATCTAATTCATAATGAAACCCAACGGTGATTAAACATGACGATAATAAAGAACGGATTTCTAGTTATCGCAATAATCATAACCGCATTCTTACTCATTAATTCCTTCAATATGCAGGAAACATTATCGGCGCCTTCAACCCCACTCATGAATCAAAGGGTTAAACCGATACCCTTAAATCTTCCGTGGTACCCGATAATGGTGTTTGGCGACAATAGGCCTACAAACACTTACGCAAACTACCCTCCGGAAGTGTTCTATACGGTTGTTAACGAGATGGATGCTGCCAACCTTATCGCGACAATAGGATTAGGCGACCACGTAGGCTACGGTTACGAATCACAGTATGCCGTATTTTATGATATAATGAATTCGACGCGTCTCGAAAACATTTGGCTACTCATGGGGAACCATGAAGTAGTATACCCGCAGGGATGGACATACTGGAGACAGTACATTGGCCCAGAGTACTATATTACAGACAGTATTCCGGGATGGAGGCTCGCACTGCTGAACACTGAAAGCTCCCTCGAATCCTGGAATAACCAGTTAAACCAGGCTGTCGCTGAACTCAACGGGAGAGTGCTGATATTATTCATGCATCGACCCGTATACCCCAATGTCAACCACAATCTACAATCAGACAAAAACGCTTCAATACATGAATGGGCTAATACTTACGGATGGCCTCCCCTGGTCGTCCAGGCTCACTGGCATGGCTGGGCATACTACAGGTTTAACAACACAGACTGGGTCATAGCAGGAAGCACTGGAGCACCCTTGTACAAAATCTCTGACTGCCAGTCGGAGGCTACTTGCGTTTCCGCATACCATTACATGTGGCTCATCCTCTATCCTAACCAAACATATTCCTTTAAACCAGTCTTGGCTACAAACGGGACTTTCAGCGTGAGAGTCCTTAACGAAACTGCCTATATTGCAACCAATAACAAGCTGGATGTCTATGGCAACCCTGTGGAAATCCCTGTTAGAGTCAAGTATACTATAGGCGGTACTGACGTTTACATCGTGGCAATGATACCGGCAAACACTACTATAGTATTCAACATAAACCCTGCTGAAAACTACTTAGTCCAAACCAATGCTACAGAGTTCTACGTCTACTTCACAAAAGAGGATGATTACAACGCCACCATCATTTTACCAGAAAACGAATTATCCTTGGCCAGCTACAATGTAACGGGAGAAATAGAACTCTATGAATCGGTCACGCTTACCTCTCCAACCCCGACTACGACGACCACAACAACTACAAAACCCTCGACAACGACGACCACAACTACCACGTCTACGACTACTACAACAACTACTTCGACTACAACAACCCAGACCACGGAGCCAGCCACAACTACGCCACCGACAACCACAACTACCACGGTTACCTCTACTGAGACCACTACTAACGCTACGTTTACCACGACGTCCTTGACAATTACAACGGAGACAATTATCTCTACTCCAACTCCTCAGGCCACAACCGCAGCTACCTTAACAACCCAGCCTAGTGTGGGCGGAGATATGATCCAAATTGCTATCGTGATGGGAATAGTCCTTGCAGGAGTAGGGGTAGGATTATTCACAATCTTGAAAAAGCGTTAAACCACTTTTTTACGAGCCTTCTCAAGGAACATGTCAACATATTCCCTAACGCTCGGGCCCTCAATGATTTTCAACTTAAACTCAACCTTGACAACGGGCTTCTCGATCTTTATCAATCTTGTTATATCTGATGGTGTGCCAAGAACTACAGCTTCTACAGGGGCTTTGTTAACTGTTTCCTCAAGCTCTCTTAACTGTTCAGGCCTGTACCCCGTGCTCGGGAGAACAGGGCCTATGTGTGGGTATTCTTCAAAGATTTTTCTGAAGAAGTTGGTTGCGAAAGGCCTTGGATCAACAGGCTCCGCACCGTATTTCAAGGCGGCAACATACCCAGCAGCGTATCTTGCTCCGCCATGGGTTACTGTTGGAGAATCCTCTATCACCAATACCTTTCTTCCCGAGATTAACTCAGGCTTGTCAACAATGACCTCGCTTTCCGCAACACTGATCACAGCGTCTAGGTTCCTGGTCTTAATGTTTTCCTTTATCTTTAATATTGCCCCGGGTTTCGCCTGATCGGCCTTGTTAATAATGACAGCGTCAGCGATCCTGAGGTTTATCTCACCAGGGAATGCTGAAACTTCTATTCCAGGCCTCATAGCATCAGCTACTGTAACCATGAAGTCCGGCTTGTAAAACGGCCAGTCGTTATTGCCGCCGTCCCATAAGATTATATCGTTCTCCCTTTCCATTTCCCTTAATATTCTCCCATAGTCCACGCCGGCGTAAACAGGGAAGCCTATTCTCAAGTAGTGCTCATACTCTTCTCTCTCCTCTATTGTAGCCTCATACTTATCTAGGTCGCTGAAACTGTGGAATATTTGAACAGCTGATTTCTCAAGGTCGCCATACGGCATTGGATGCCTTACAATACCGACTCTTAAGCCTCTTCTCCTCATCTCCAAGGCGAATTCTCTTGAAACCATGCTTTTGCCAGCCCCTGTCTTAACCCCTGTAACAGCTAGAACCGGCTTAACGCTTTCAAGCATGGTGTCCATAGGGCCGAGTATTTTGAAGGTTAGCCCAGCAGCCGCAACTCTTGAAACCACTTGCCCCAGCTCTTCATACGTTAGGTCGCTGTAGGAGAGAACTGCTTCCTCAACTCCATAGGTTTTCACAATATCTTCTAAATAATCCATGCTTAGAATAGGTATTCCGTCAGGGTAAAGACTGCCTGCCAAGCTAGGCGGGTACCTTCTCCCACTTATCCCCGGTATTTGCGTCTGGAGAAAAGCCACTACCCGGTAATCGGGATTGTTCCTGTAGAACATGTTGAAGTTGTGGAAGTCTCTTCCGCTAGCGCCCAATATTACCACTTTCCTCGGCATGACTTATCACCGAATATTCATATGTAGGAGCCTTGTAAATATATATTTTTGGCATTAAGAATGCAAGGATTTAATTATGGAAAAAACTAGTATTCGAACTGTTTCAACTTATTCATGACGTTCTCGAGGCGTTTTAGCAGTATCTTTCTCTCAATGCTTGCGACCAGCCTTCTTGTCGATATCACTGCATCTGGGTTAACGCTCATGCTATCAATGCCGGCTTCAACGAGGAACTCGACTATTTCAGGGTAGACGCTTGGAGCTTGTCCGCAAATGCTGACGGTGGCGCCCTTGCTGTGAGCTTTCTCGATAATCATTCTTATTGCTTCTAATACGGCAGGATCTCTCTCGTCGAAGTATCCCATCTCGGCTAAGATGTTGCTGTCTCTGTCAGCGCCGAGCACTAGCTGGGTTAGGTCATTGCTTCCAATGCTGAACCCGTCCACATACTCGGCGAATTTATCAGCTAGTAATGCTATGCTTGGAACCTCGGCCATGGCCCATACTTTGAAGTCCTTGCTTCTCTTTAACCCTTCCTCCTCCATTATCGCTATAGCTCTCTCCAGCTCCCACGTTGTTCTCACGAATGGGAACATTACCCAGACATTTGTTAATCCGAACTCCTCTCTTACTTTCTTAATAGCCCTTACCTCTAGTCTGAACGCAGGCTCGTATTTCGGATGAATATATCTGCTGACTCCTCTCCAACCAATCATTGGGTTTCTCTCCTCAGGCTCGTACTTCTCTCCACCCTTTAGACCCTTGTATTCATTGGTCTTGAAGTCGCTGAACCTTACAACTATTGGTCTTGGATAGATAACTTGAGCTACCTTGGCAATGCCCTCGGCAAGCTTGTTGACAAACTCCTCAGGCTTCCCGATTTCTATCAAGTATAATGGATGGTACTGAACCCAGTCAGTTATTATGAACTCAATCCTCATTAATCCGATACCGTCGAATGGAAGATCCTTGTATTTCTCGATCGCGTCAGGCTCTCCAAGATTCATGTATATCTTCGTCGCAGTCACAGGATACAGCGGTAATAGCTGCTCGGGACTTATGCCCACTGCAGCGACGCCAACCGCTTGCGGAGCTGCCTCAGCCTTCGGCTTCACGAGTTCTTCAACAATTCCCTCGTAGATCACTCCTCTTCCACCGTCCACTGTTACATCAATACCGCTTGGCACTACCTGAGTAGCGTTTCCTGTGCCAACGATACATGGAATGCCGAGCTCCCTGCTAACGATGGCAGCGTGACTTGTCATTCCACCCTCGTCGGTAACTATTGCAGCAGCCTTTTTCATCAATGGAACCCAGTCTGGATCCGTCATCTTAGTAACGAGGACTTCTCCCTCCTTGAACTCCATTGCCTCCTTGCTCTTCGGGTCAAATATCACCTTAGCGGTGCCTGCGCCAACACCAGGACTAGCCGGCAACCCCCTGATCAGAATCTTCGCCTCGGCCATTTTCACAGTCTTCCCCTTAACCTCTACGCGCTTCTCTTCCTTAGCCTTCTTCAAGCTCCACACGGTTTCAGGTCTCGCCTGCACAATGAACACGTTGTGCGGGAAAGGAAGATCGCTATCCACCGCCCATTCAATATCCATGTGCTTACCATAGTGTTTTTGAATAACCTTGGCGAGCTCCGCAAGCTTCAACACTTCCTCCTTCGATAGAGAGGGCTTGTCGGGGTGAGCTATCTTCGCCAGTGGGGCGGTAGTTTCTCCTTCTTCTGAGACCCATTTACCCAGCTTCTCATCCCATCTTAAATGCACGTTCTTACCTTTTTCGGGATCGAATGTAATCATGAAGATCTTCTTGTTTATCTTCTCCTCCACAATGTTCATGGACTCCTTGTCAACAACCCATTCGTCAGGTGTTACTTTCCCACCTACGACTGATTCTCCAAGGCCCCAAGAACTTTCAATAACAGCTACCTTCTCGTCTCCTGTAACAGGGTGAAGTGTGAACATTACTCCAGCTGCGCGACTGTTAACCATTTTCTGCACTGTAACGCTCATCAGAGTTCTCTCGTGCGGTATGCCCTGGGCTACACGATAGAATGTTGCTCTAGCCGTGAATAAGCTGGCCCAGCATCTTTTAACACGGTAAACAACCTCGTCCTCGCCGTACACGTTTAAGTAGGTGTCCTGCTGTCCTGCGAAACTCGCCTCCGGCATGTCCTCAGCTGTCGCACTGCTTCTAACAGCGACTCTTACCGCTTCAACAGGCATGTTGAGCCTCTTAGCAAGCTCGCGGTGGAACTTTTTAATCTCGGACTCCACCTCGGGAGGCATTGGCTGGTTCATAATCATTTCTCTAATCGCGGCCGTAGTGTCCTCCAACGCCTTAGTGTTGTTAACATCAAGTTGTCTGAGCATTGAGTAAATCTTCTCTGCCAACCCTGTTTTGTCTAAGAAGTATTTGAAAGCGTAAGCCGTTACCGCGTACCCTGGTGGTACCGGAATGCCGGCAGCGAGCATTTCACCGAGGTTTGCGTTTTTCCCGCCTACCAGTGGAACATCTTCCTTTCTAACCTCATCTAACCACAGAACGAATCTGGTTGATTTATCACTCATGGAATACCATCTCCTATGTTTCAATTGAGAGAATACTGTTTAGGATTAATAAAAGTTTTGTACGTAGTAAACATATGCATCAATATTTTTGAAACACTTAAGAAGGATTGCTCTATCTCTTCCTTAGCCTTTCTCTTGTGGAAACATAGTAATACCATGCTTTCCTTTTCAACTTATCAATGCTTTCCGCATGCTGCTCTGCTAGTTTCTTTGAAGGCTCGATGAGTTTCCTAACATCTTTCCCTGCAAGCTCCTGGAGGCCTGTAACCAGCAGTGCCTCCTCCCTAATTCTTTTCTCAAGCTCTCGTCTGAACAAATTAATGTTCTGAGAGTAGAACTTAGTGGTGTAGACCCCTTTTACGAATTCTTCATGCTTAATGATTTCTCTCACCAGGGGAATATTGGTTAACAATCCATCTATGATAAATTCCTTCAACCCCCTCTCCAATCGGAGAAGAGCTGTTCTCCTATCAGGCCCCCATACAATTAGCTTGGCAATCATAGGGTCGAACTCCGCGGAGACCTTGGATCCGGTCTCAATGGATGAGTCAACCCTGACGCCTGGTCCCGAGGGCTCCCTGTAATACTTGACCACGCCTGTTGATGGCTCCTCTTGGAGAGGGTTTTCAGCGTAAATTCTAGCTTCAATAGCGTGCCCCCGCATTGAAATACTGGATTGCTTCAAATCTAGAACCTTGTACATCGTTATCTCTATCTGCTTCAAAACTATGTCTAAACCAGTAATCATCTCAGTCACAGGATGTTCAACCTGCAGTCTCGCATTAACCTCCATAAAATAGTGTTTCCTAGAACCCACGTCGAACAACATTTCAACGGTTCCAGCATTGCTGTATCTTATAGCGGTAGCAAGCTCCACCGCGTGCTGAGTTATCAAGTCTCTTTCAGCGCTGTTTAAAAACGGGCTTGGAGCTTCTTCAACGATTTTCTGGAAGCGTCTTTGAACACTGCATTCTCTTTCGAATAAGTGAACAATATTCTCTCCATCGCCCAGGATTTGAACCTCTATATGCTTCACATTCTCGATGAATGGTTCAACATAGATCCTAGGATCTTTAAAAGCCTTCTCGGCTTCTTTCGAAGCAATCTCAATGTTCTTTCCCACGTCGTCATTCTCCCTCAATAATCTAATCCCCTTCCCTCCCCCGCCGCCAACAGCCTTTATGAGTATTGGAAACCCGTGTTCTCTCGCGAATTCTAAAACGTCTTTTTCATCCTTCACAATCATCCATGGAAGAGTAGGTATTCCAAGCTTGCTTGCAACCTCTTTAGCCTTGAGCTTGTCGCCTGAAAGCTCCATCGCTGAGGGAGATGGCCCGATGAAGGCTATGTTCCTCCTCGCCACCTCCCTGGCGAACTCAGGGTTTTCGCTTAAGAAACCGTAGCCAGGGTGGACGGCGTCAGCCCCTAACTCCTGAGCTGCTTCAACAATTTCCTCAATGTCGAGATAGCTTGAAACCTCTCTATCCTCCTTTAAGTATTTTCTATGAAGAGACTGCTCATCCTCCTTAGTGTACACTCCTATTGGGACAAAACCGTTTTCCAAAGCAGTCCTAGCAATTCTAATAGCGATCTCTCCCCTGTTCGCTATAAATATTCTAAACGACATTTCCAGCACCTATTCTAAAGGTACGCAATCCTTATTGAATCCACCTTACCTAGTTCATTAAGATAAGAAAATGGATTCTTCTTTTTAATGTTTTTGATGAAAAGGAGCTCTTCAAGCGTGATAGGTTTCACCCTGTAAATAATTAACCCGGCAGTATAGGCTTCAATCCCGTGGGCAATGCCTCTTGAAGTGAACGATCCCACCATGGTTTCTAAATCAGTCAAGCTTGGGAAGGGGTGTTCCTCCGGATGTGTGTGCACGGTTAAAACAGTATTTACCCATGGAATTCTCACCTTCTCAACATCTCCCTCCAGCAGGAACCCTACTCCTTTCGGAGTAACGCCCATGAAGTATTCAAGCCTGTTTTCAATAGTCAAGGAGAGCTTGCTTCTAATTACCGGTCTCAACCCCTCCGCGTAAAGTTTAACTATGTCCATGTAAAGCTCTTTGAAACTTCTATTAACAGGTGAAATCCGGACGTTAAGTTCATAAATACTAGAATAATGGTTTACGGAATTGTCGACTTCGCCAGCACAGTTCACGGGATTTATCAGTAATGTTTCATTCAAGGGTTCGACATAAACGTTCTCGCACTCTGCATCCTCGATAAAATCTTCCACGAACAAGATTGAACGATATAGGAGGCCTATCCTTCTCGTGTACTTGTTGCTTATTTCCTCAATATACTTCAATACAAAAACCTCTTTGGAATAAAAATTTTACTTGAAAAATTCAACCAGTTTAACGTAGACCCTTAAAGCGTTATACAAGCTCTCTAAGGTAACGTACTCGTTAGCCTTGTGAGCCGTGTTTACTTCTCCGGGACCATATGCTACAGCCGGTATTCCCTTGGCCAAGTAGTATTTTAAGTCTAAACCTCCAACGCAAATTGTTCGAGATGGTTCAACGCCTAGGGTCTCCTTTACCGCTTGAGCCAGAGTATTGACATATGGATGATTCTCTTCAACGTAAACAGGGTTGGAGTGCTCGACAATCTCAACCTCGCTATCCACTCCTAATTCTTTGGAGGCTGATTCAATGAAACCTTTGATCTCCTCAATGACCTGATCAGCTCTCTCCTCAACAATCAACCTTCTATCAATGCTGAATCCTACTTGACCCGGGACAATGTTGATAGAGCCAGGGGCTTCCAGCTTTCCACCCAAGGTAATAGTCGGGGATGACGCCCGGGGATCCTCATATTTAAAGGAGCTTTTCTTAGCCTCCAGCACCGGCTTGTACTTTCTCACGATATAGTCTGCGAGAACAATCATTTTCTCGAAAGCGTTTTCACCAAGCCACGGGGTTGAACCGTGTGCTTGTTTCCCGCGAACCCTAATCATCGCCCAAACATTACCCCTATGTCCAATGTAGATGTTTCCAGGGCCTGAGGGCTCAGCTATCACTGCGAAATCAGGCCTGCTTCCAAGCTCGTTAACCAAGTAACCTGTGCCTGTCGCCCCTCCAATCTCCTCGTCCGGCACGACAGCTCCTTCAACTATGATATCCGGTTCTTTACTGATGGTGGCGAAATATATCATAGTTGCAAGGAAGGCTGCTATACCAGCCTTCATGTCCGTTGTTCCACGCCCATAAACCTTACCATCCGTGACCACGGGGTTGAACGGGTCTGCCAACCAGCCTCCTCCAGCCGCTACTACATCGTAGTGTCCATTGAACTGTAAAACCTTTTCACCGCTCCCTATGCGAGCGATCAGAATGTATCTAGGTTTTTCAGGGTTGAACTGCCTAGATAGTACTTTTTCACAATATTCTCTCGGTACTCGATGAATCGTTGTGTGGATCCCGTATTTCGATAATTCATCAGCATAGTAGTTAACTATCTCCTCGTACGAGTCTCCTAGGATGGTAGGGTATTTCACACTGTTAATCAATATTCTCTGAGAAATCTCAAATGCATGCTTTAGAGCAGTATCCATTTAAAACACCATAGCAATTTAAAGATGTAAGGTGTTTAAATAAAAAAACTAAATCTTCTCCAGCAAAATGATTTGGACAGGGCACGCGTTAGCCGCGTCCTGGGCGCAGGTAGCTAATTCCTCAGGGATAACTCCAACAGCTATGTTGCCGCCCTCCCTGTACTTCTCAACAATTTGAGATTTGTTATCGTCAGGATTCATCTCAAACACGTCTGGACATATTGACACGCACACCATGTCTGAGATACAGTTTTCACGAGGCTCTATCTTCACCCTGTATTGGACCATGTTTTCACCACAATTTAGAATGATTTCAAGGTAAAATAAAAACGTAACGTTGACAGAAGTATAGTTTTAAGTGATTTCAGCTATGCGGGACTTAATCACTGATCATCTTTATCCCAGGGTTCTTCATCACCGATTACTTAATTTATTTCTAACCAATACTTAATTCTTTCAAGGTGGGTGTTAATGAACAGGGATGTAGTGCTTATCGTGCTTGGAAGTATTGCAGGAGGCTTGCTCAAAATAATTGGAGGCTTGTTCTTCGGTAGCAACACCTTATTCGTTGATGCTTTAACAAGTTTCGCGAATCTCCTAGCGCTCTTCGTTGTGCTATACTTTAAGCGTGCAACCATGATGCCGGCAGACTCAGACCACCATTTCGGGCATGAACGATTCGAGTATGTAGGAGTGTTGGTGACAATGCTTGCGTATTCTTTCGCAGCAGGAGTGTCGGTAGCCAGGCTATCCTCCCTTAGAGATTACAGTGTAGGGATAGAGGCTTTCTACCTGGCTGTGGCATCAATCATAGCCTACCTGCCCCCTGTACTGCTTTCGAGAAAAATGTCTTCATCGCTACGAGTGTACGGTGAGTTCACCGCGAGCGAGTTCATTGAATCAAGTGTCGGGATTGTTGCAACCATCGGAGGTGCTCTCTACTCATACCTAATCGATTTCTCAGGAGCCTTGTTGCTCACCGGGTTCATATTTTACGAACTATTAAACAACGGTAAAGGTCTCGTGGAAATAATGGTTGACACAGCACCTCCTTTGAACATATATGAGGAGGTTGTGAAGGAAGCTGAAGACCTCGGGTTGAAGATAGAGGCTATTAGGCTTAGAAGGCTTTCTCACACAAAATTCCACGGTGACATCCTTGTTAAAGGAGGTAAGGATATGGTGGAGAAGGTTTCAAAACTTAAGAAAACCTTAAAAACACAGTACGGAGTAGACGTTTGCGTGGAAATGAAGGAATAGTTACTCCATAAAAAACTGGACGTAATACTGGTAAACACCCTTAGCTATCATTTCCACCGCAACTCCTGCGATAATGAGCGCCATGAACCTGCCTATGGCCCTAACTGTTGAGACTTTCAGGTAGGCGACCAGCTTGTCGCTAACCATGAGTATCGCAAAAGTCACCGTGCATGCAACAATGCCTGAAATGAACACCATCATAATGTTGAAGAATGATGGATCGCTTGAAGTGAGCAGGAGCACTGTTGTTATTGTACCGGGGCCTATAATGAGAGGAGTTGCGATAGGGACAACTGCTATATCGCCTGGGTTAACCTGCTTCGTCCTAGGCATTTCTCCAAGCATGTCCAGGGCTATTGTTAACAGTATGATACCTCCTCCCACTCTTAAGCCGGGTATTGAAACATCAAAAGCGTCGAGAAGGTACTTGCCTACTAAGGTAAACGTTACCAGGATGAACAGCCCTGCTAGATAAGCCTTCCTGACAATGCCCACTCTATCACGGTGAGACAATCCTTCCGTTAGCGAGATAAAGCTTGGTATTGCTGAGAAAGGATTCATTATAGCTAGTAGCTGGGTGAAGTATGATATGAATATTATCAAGGGATCAGGCATTTATCCCCTACCTCCCCAGTTCTCCAACATATATACCTGTCCCAGGCTTTCCAACAACCTCTCCCCTCTCAATAATCAACTCGCCGTGAACCATGACATGGTATGGGTGACCATAAAAGCTTAAACCCTCCCAAGGCGTCCAGTCAACCTTGTGATGATGTGTTTTCCAAGAGATAAGCCTCGGCTCCCTAGTGTTTAAGACGACGATGTCGGCGAGACTTCCGACCGAGATTTCACCGAGGAGAGGGTAAAGCCCTAGCAGCTTAGCCGGGTTTCTGGCGAAGACGCTGATGTAGGTTTGCAGGCTTATCTTGTTCTTCAAAACCCCATGTGTGAACAAGAAGGGCCCCATTATTTCTAAATTAGGGATTCCTCCCCAGGCAGACCAAACGTCTCTCTCTTTAAGACTCCTGGGGGAGGGTGCGTTATCACTTGCGTATACTTCCACAATACCTTTCTCAAGCGCGCTCCACAAAGCCTCACGATCAATACTCGTCTTGAGCGTGGGCGCCATTTTGAGAAATGTACCATGCACCTTACTATCCTCCCTTGTGAAAAACAAGTAGTGCGGGCAAGTCTCGGCCGTTATTTTAAGATTCCTGCTTTTCAGGAAAGCCAACGCTTCCACTCCTTCTTTACTCGATAAGTGTGCTATGTGAAGACGAGCCCCTGTCTCCAACGAGTAATACCCGAGCTTAAAGATTGCTGCCGCCTCAGCCCCGGGGCTCCTGCTTGAATGATAAGACAACACATCATTCATCACCCTGTACTTGCTCTCGAGCAATTCGAGAAGCCCCTCATCCTCAGCATGCGCTATTACCACTACATCTTTCTCTGCTGCCTTTTCAAAAATCCTGGCCAATCCTTTCTCAGATGCTTGGAAAGGCCTGCATGTAAAAATTTTGAACGTTTTAACACCGAGTCTCACCAATTCTTCAATAGCACCGTAGTTCTGCTCGTTGAGGAATCCACCGGTCAACCCGAAGTTAACGTAGGAATCCCTTCTCGCTGCCTGGATTTTCTCTAGGGCAACCTGGGGTTTATCAACAAATACTCTTAGAGGCATATCAATCAGGGTGGTGATCCCCCCGTAGGCGGCCGCAAGGCTACCTGAACGCCAATCCTCGTGCTCAGGGTTCTCCGGGTCGTAAACATGTGCGTGAACATCTATTCCTCCAGGCACAGCGGTTAATCCACTCCCCTCTACGACTTCATCCGCTTCAAAAGTCTTTTTAGAAATAGCTTTGATAACACCGTCCTCCACGAGAATGGAGCCCTCTACCAACTCGTTGCCGACAGGGATTTTAATATTTCTCAGAAGAATCGTTCGCATTTAAACAATCCCCCTTTCAGATTAAAATTAATGAGGAGTAGGATTTTAAAGAGTCTTGGAAACAAACATTCTCGTTATTGATAACAAGTACTCCTTAAGCTGCCTAGGCAACTTCTCATAAACCTGTGAGAGAAATCCAACAACTATCAACCTCGTAGCCTCCTCCTCGCTCAATCCCCTCGTCATCAGATAGAAAACCTCGTCGCTCTTTATCTTGCCAAGGCTTGCCTCATGAGTTAATTCAGAATCCATTGAAGCAGATTTCAACGAAGGCGTTGTTTCAAACACTGCGTCACCCAGTAGTAAACCAGTGCACTCAACATGCCCTTTTGTCTCCCCAGATAATGCTTCCAACACAATGTCGTGCTTCATGAATGATTGATCATGAGCAACGCTCCTCACGTTAACTATCGCAGAGGAACCGCTTCCTCTCAACCTCACACGAGTATTGTGGAGCACGCGGGATTTCCTATGCCCTATGGTTGAAGAATAGATCTCAACCCTTGATTTCTCGTAAGCGTCAACCTCGCTAGTCAGTGTTATCGAGTCTACAGGTGTAAGCTTAACATAATACTCCCTGAAAACTGATCCCCGCCCAACCTTAACACTAGTCTTCGCCCCTACTTTTACTTTAGACCTCCAGTTGTGAACCATTATACTGGTTACGTCACAATCCCTGCCGATATCTATCAGCGTCAGAGCCGAGTGCGCTCCCTCCTCGGGAATCGCCGCGCATCCCTTAGCTAAGGTAACCTGAGCACCATCCTCTATTTGAATAATATTCAAAATTTTCTGATAGAACCCAGGGGATTCCAATATGAAACAATAGTAAAGCGGGGCCTCCAGCTTTAACCCGGATGGAACACTGACAAAAAGCCCTGTTAACCCATGCTGCTCAAGCACGTCCTTCTTCAACCCATTCTTCTTCAAAATGACAGCGATCTTCTCCGCATATTCCTTGTTATTAAAAGCTGCCCTAACATCCTCGAATACAATACCCTTGCCTGAAAGAGTCTTAATATACGACCTCATGAATAGCTTTTCGTTTAACACAATACTGGATACTTCCGAAGGAAAAGGCAATCCCGTCTTAGCTATAACCTTATCCATGTTTTCCGTGTTAGGCAAACCGATCCTCCTTAAATAATATTTTAAAAACAGGTCAGGTTAATCTACGTATATCGCCGGCTTTAAAGGCTGGGCTTTCTCGCTCCGTGGAATCCCCCTCGCCCTTGCCTCATCTTCCCAGAGTATTTCGATTTTCAACCCGGTTTTCTTCTCGAGAAACTTCACAGAGTATTCCAATACCTCATACTCTTTTTTACTAGATGTCTTAAACACTTCTTCGCTTGGATTCTTGTTGAACATCTGAACTACTTCAACAATCTCCAGTTCCCGACCCCTTAAGTTATACTTGCTCTTCAACTCCTCAATGATGGTTTTGATTCCTTTTTTCTCACGATATAGCCTCAGCGCCTCCCTCTTCCACTCGGGAGCCACAATGAACACTGCCCTGGACGCGGGCTTCTTCAAAACTTCCAGGATCTTCCTAACATCCTCTACCAGTGAGAAGAGAGAGTCCACAAGTATCTCGGACTCCTCATCTTCCGGATACTTGTCACTTCTTGGCCATTCAGATGTGCTGAGGAATTCGCTACCTCCTAACAGTTCATTCAACTCCTCCGTTAAGTGAGGGATTACAGGGTTTAGCATTATCAACCAATCTTTTGACACGTATTTCACTGCTTTCAAATAATCCTCTCCAACAAGATCCCTGTATTGCTCGAGAAGGTTCATTACTTGGTAGAAGGTAGTCTGAACATAATCCCTTATTTCCAAAGCTTCCATTGATTTCTTCGCATCCGAGATTATCCTTCTGAACTTGCTTGCAAACCATCTCCCATAGTAGTCGCTGGGCAACTCTCCATTGACGTTTCTTGATTGCATCATGATGTTGGTGAACCTGTAGAGCCCGTCTAAAACCAGCTCTATCTCCTTCTCCCTCCAGTCCAAGACGCTCTCAAGGCTGGCGGCGCTCGCGATGTAGAATCTGAACAGGTCTGCTGAGTATATTTTCGCAATGTCTCTTAACGGTATCACATTCCCCTTACTCTTAGACATCTTGGCGCCTTCCCTTATCACGGTCTCGTTCAAAGAAATTATGCGCGGCCACTTGTCCTCAGGAAATATTGCGGTGTGGTGGAAGAGGTAGAAGGTTAAGTGATTGCTTATGTGGGGTATACCCGTATGCCTGTGATCAACCGGGTACCAATAGTTAAACTCGTTCCTCATCTCATCCACGACCTTAACAGGGATGCCTGTCTTCTCACTTACCTCCACGGCACTTCCCTCTCCAAGAAAGACATAGTTGAATAATTCAGGGGTCAACTTCTCAGGCGGGATGTTGTACTCTCTTATTTTGTGGACAATAGTGTAGAATGCCATGTAAATAGTGGAGTCGCTGAGACTTTCAATAATCCACTCTGGCTCCCATGGCAGTTTCGTGCCAAGCCCTCTCTTTCTTGCACAAGGTCTTTTTTCAACCCATTCCAGAACATCCTGGAAAGCTTTCTTATACTTGGAC
>NZ_DBOUKL010000003.1:0-6074 GCF_059755995.1 Thermosphaera sp.
AACCCAGAAGAGCAAAGAAGTAATGCAGCAAGGATTAAACGAGGCTACAACAGCACTAGAGGTCGACGGGTCAGTACTGGGATACGTTGAAACCGGCCCTGCGGTGACATACATCTACATACCCTTGAAGGTTTCACCGGGGCAGCTGGCAGTAGACTTCTCGAGCGATAAGATAGACATAGTCATAAACCTGCCGGGCGGAGCGTTCAGCAAGATAAACCAGGATAATGACCCGGAGGCTCCAGCGAGCACGCCTGTTGACTTAACCAGTCTGCAGCCCTCAGCAACTACTACGCCGGTTGCAGAGATATACATCATACAGGGAGATGCTGACTACGTGCTGGAACCGGGCGAGAAGTTCATAGTGGTCATCGGACTACCTACAGGTCTAACCCAATACCAGAAGTTCACGGTCGAGATCAGGCCGCTGCAGGGAGCACCGCTAATAGTTGAGAGAACAATACCTCCAACCCTCACAGAGGACGAATTCGTGAACCTAGGGTGATCAGGTTGAATCTAAACCTTTTTTTTAACCCCTTACCCTCTTTCCCGGGTGGTTTCATGGCTTCATGTTTTAAGCAAAGTGTTTTGAGGAGGGGTTTGAAAATGGTTTTCATGTGCTCGGCTTGCATGTTTACCGGTTTGCTGAGTGGCTTCATCCTAGCCTCGCAGTGGATAATAACGGTTGCACCTGGTTTAACAGGGATTGGGCTGGCAGTTGCCCTTGGGTTCTCCATTCTTCCAGTGGCAGCCTACATTCTACACGTCATCGTGGATTCCGTTCTCGCGTTAAGGAATCCATCTTACTTCACTGAAAGGGGGCTGGAGGTATGTGCTTGAAGCTCAGACAGCTCTCAACAAGATCTGGCCCTGTGACTGCTGGTTTTGCAGGTTGTTTACGAGGAGAATTCTCTCCCACTACGTTAAAAGTGCGCACGTGTATAGGGTTGAACCCCGTGTCTTTCCGGGAGGTGAGACTGAGTTGTCCCAGGAGCTAGACATTGGTAAGGAGTTAAAAGATTTGAAAAACGCGGTCTCAGAGCTCAGGAGCGCCGTGGCTGAGATAAAAGCAGTATTGGCAGATCTAACAGGACCATACAGCTACTATAAGCCTAAGGAGGAGGTGGAGCCAACTCAGCTTAGAGCTGAGCAGGTAGCGGTAACCCCGGCTGGGGTTGGCGGCACACCTGAACCCTCAGCTGAGCCGGGGAGAGCTGAGAAGCCGGTTGAAAAACAGTTAAAGCCTAGTGGGAAGGGTTTTGAGGAGCTTGTAGACATCCTAAGCGAAGCTGGTAGGGTTGTAAGAGAGGAGAGGGAGGCTTTGACAAGTATAAGTCTCAAGCAGACGATCAACCTTATGAAAATGATCTACGAGGTTAGGAAGCTCTATCCTAAAGCAAGTGTTGAAAGAATACTGGACTTGATAGAACAGTTGAGAATAGTGTCGAAGGAGGAGGCAAGCATCTTGAGAACAACGATTAACATTGTTGAGCAATCACTTGAGGAGAACATAACACCGGAAGAGAACACGCTACTAATGTATATGTTGCTGAAGAATCTCGGGATAAGGGAGGAAGGTGTTGAAGACGAGGTTATGAGGACTGTTTTGAAAACCCTGGCGTTACAGAGGACGAAGAGCCAGCATGCTGTGGAAGCCGAGGAAAATAAGAGCGAGAAGCACCCTAGAAGGGCGAGGAAGGAGGAGTCACCGCAGGGTGTTAGCGATAAATGGGAGAATCAACAACAATAACACACGCGATTTTGACAATCGTCGCAGTGTTAATGGCTTCCCTCTTCGCAGCCGTAGTCATAGGCCAGATTAACACTGTCTTAAACGTAATCTCGAATAGTATTAAGAGCAAATCAGATTCCTATAGGTTGAGCGTAACCATTATACATGGATCATTGGATAGGCAGGCGAGCACCTTATACTTGTATGCTAAAAACACCGGGGATGTAGTATACAGCGATCTCGGAAACATTGACTTCATTGTAACAGATTACTCCGGCAAAACCTTTTACTTCTCAACAAGGGGTGGAACAGTAGAGGTTGTAGAGTACGGGATGCAAAACGGGGTGTTCGAGAAAGGGGAGACAGTACTATTCCAGATAACGCTGCCGGGATCCTACACGCCTCCGCTAGAGGTGAAGATGGTGCTGTCTAATGGTTATTCGACAGTGTATACTGTTGGATGAGGGTTCCCGATGCCCTCCGAGATCATTATACCGGGTTTCACCGCTATCGTATTACTGCTAATGGTAGCCCTGTCCGTAACGGGGGTCTTAACCACCTCGCTCTCATTAATCGTCAACGCTGTAAGAGAAGCTCAGGAAGACTCGTTAAGAAAGATGAGCAGGGTTTTCATCAAGCAAGCTATCGTCAACTACAGAGACGGGGCTTTGGAGGCTGAGATTCTTGTAGAAAACAGTGGTCCCAACCCTGTTTATAAGCTAGAAGAATGCGATTTAATCATAGAGTACTTCTCTACTGATGGATTGCTTAAATCTATAAGGCTCTCGTATCCTTCCGACTGGCTTGTTGAAAAGGTTTTCCTGGTCGAAAACTACAGTGTAAGCTTCACGGAGCACTCTCTAATAGATCGCGGGGAATTGGGAGAGATAAGAGTCCTTGCTCACATAAACGATTTAAGTGTTGAAAAGCCTCTCAGAATAGTGTTCACAACGCATTACGGCTCCTCCGACTCTAAATGGGTGTTTGCTAATGCTCAGGGTTAGAATGATCACTACCGGGAATGAAGAGCTCGACACGAAAATGGCTGGGGGGCTACCGTTTCCAGCACTGATAGTTATCGAGGGGGGACATGGTACTGGTAAATCCGTTCTCGTCCAACAGTTTGCTTATGGTTCTTTAAAGAGCGGGTTAAAAGTAACGGTGGTGACCACTGAAACAACCACTATAGGATACGTTAGAGGGATGATTAATGTCGGATTCGACGTTCTCGACGAGTATTTGCGGGGTCAGTTAGTGGTTTACTCGACCCAGATTCCAAGGGTTAAATGGGTGACCTCGACCAGCAAGGACCTGCTCTTCCTAACCCTTAAACACATGGTTTCCCACATTGACAAATACGATGTGTTCGTAATAGATTCTTTCAGCATCCTCGTGAAGGGTTCTAAGAGAGAAGATATTGCAAACTTCCTTACTGTGGTTAAGAAAATTGTTGATAAAGGCAAGCTGATAATTCTGACGATCCATCCAGAAGGGCTCTCGGAGTCGCTGCACGCTGGGCTGAAAGCCATAGCGGACGGCTACATAGAATTGAAAAATGTTGAAATGGGCGGCAGGGCTCTTAAAGTAATGAACATTATAAAACTGAAGGGGGTTCCAACTGTTTTCGAGAACACTATAACTTTCGACGTTGACCCTGCATTCGGTATTAAACTCGTCCCAATGGCTCTTGCGAAAGTCTAGGGTGGGAGCATGTCCAGGTTCCAATTGTTAAAGGTAAAGGGCAGGAAGAAGGAAAGGGCTGTTAAGGAGCCTGATTTCGGCGAGAAACCAGCTTACCTCCTAACGTATATGGAGTCTTTTGGAAAACAACATGGGGAGGAACCGAGGTTTGTTGATAGGCCCACTGGAGACATGAAGATGTGGTCCAGGATCAACATAGTGTACCCTGTAGGGGGCGGAGTTTTCATTCACGTTACAAACCTGGTTAAAACAGCTACAGGGTACAACCAGTATGTTTCAATCGAGCCCCCGCAGCCCCCGTCCAACGTGTTGAAAGCTATTGAAGAGGCCTTAGCCCTGAAGATTAAGCCGGAGCACGCTTTAGAATCCGCAGAGGAAAGGAAGAAGATCCTGCTGGAGCTCCTTGAAGATGTTTTAGACATAAAGGATAGACCAGTTAACTATGCCTCTGTTAAACCAGGCTTCCCCAGAATACCCGTTTACAAAGACGATGCTGATTACGTGAAATATCATTTGATAAGGGATAAAATAGGGGTTGCAATAATAGAACCATTCCTCAGAGACCCTTACCTAGAGGATATAAGCGCTAAGGGTTTAGGAAACATATACGTTGTGCACAAGATATTCGGATCCCTGGAGACAAATGTAGGCTTTCAAAGCGAGGATGAACTAGACGAGTTCATAATTAAACTAGGCGAGAAGATAGGAAAGCCCATATCGAGAGCGCGCCCCGTTGTCGACGCAACCCTGCCTGATGGGAGCAGAATAAACATCGTGTACGGCACGGATGTCAGTCTTTTCGGAAGCAACTTCACTATTCGTAAAGTAGCTAAAACGCCCATTAGCGTTACCCAGCTGATAAAGTGGAATACTTTCAACGAGTACGCCGCAGCCTACATGTGGATGATGCTGGCAGAAGGAATGAGCGCTTTCATATGTGGTGAAACCGCAAGCGGTAAGACAACCGCTTTAAACGCGCTCGCCGTCTTCATAAGGCCTAATTACAAGATCGTCTCAATAGAGGACACCGCGGAAGTAGTCCTACCTCACAAGAACTGGGTTAGGGAGCTTACAAGGGACACTGGAAAGCAGGAGAGCAGTGTCACAATGTTCGATCTCCTCAAAGCTGCCCTCCGTCAGCGTCCAAACTACATCATTGTTGGAGAGATCAGGGGCGCCGAGGGCAATATTGCTTTCCAAGCAATGCAGACCGGCCATCCCGTGCTCTCAACATTCCACGCAGCAAACTTGGAGAGGTTGTTGCAGAGGCTGACCAACCCGCCTATAAGCGTCCCGAAGACAAATCTAGATACTTTAAACATTGCCTGGTTCCAGTCATCAGTGTACGATAAGCGGGGAATGCTAGTTCGTAGAATGATCACGATAAACGAGATAATAGGGTACGATCCTAGGTCGGACTCTATAGCAGCCATACCGGTTTTCAACTGGGATCCTACAACAGATGTTCACAGGTTTGCTGGAAGAGGTTCGAGCTACCTGTTAGAGGAGAAGATAGCTGTCATGAGAGGTATTTCGAGAAGAGATATTAAACTAGTTTACGAGGAGCTGGAGTTAAGAGCCAGGTTCCTAAGGCTCTTGGTTGAGAAGAATGTTTTAGACTACAATGATGTTTACAAGGCAGTTATTAAAACATACGAGCTAGGTTTGGAGGAAGCTTATAAGAGGCTTTACAAGGGGGAGTTATTCTAGTTGAGCAAAAGAAAGTTGTTCACCAGCATTAAGGAGAAGCTTTCAGAGTACTTGAGGAGTTTTGTTTTCAAAGCAGTTACTAACAAGTGGTCAACTATCGCCATAGCTATTGCAGACTCTATAGCAGTATACTACATAGTTACAACAATACCCTACTATGTAAACATAATCCTAGGAGGATTTGTCATACTGGGCTCCTTCCTCCTCATCTACTACTTCAATATTCTGAAAAGAATAGGCATAGTCCCTGTTTCAGATGATCTAATATTCATCCTAGTCCATTTAAGATGTTTGGTAACAGGTAATCCTCCTTTAACAACGCTTTTCGGAAAAGTGGGTGAAACACCATTCTATAAAAGGAGGTACTCTGGGATATTCCAGAAGCTGAGAAGCTTGATTAAAAACTGGGGTTACAGCGCTCCCGAAGCCCTCAAGCTTGTTGCGCGGGAGACTCCCTCAAAGGTTGATGAAATGCTTCTCCAGCGGCTCTCAGCCATTGTTGCAACAGGCGGGGATATTAAAGAGTATTTGCGAATAGAGTATAACACGTTGTTCGCAGAATACAAGGCATCCTACAATAGAATGATAGACACGTTAAGAGTTGTTCTCGGAGTTTACACCACGCTCCTAGGTGCATTAACGTTCATGCTTGCAAACCTTATGTTGCTCGGCATGATCTTCGGCAACGTCTCCGAGCTAATCACCACGGGTGTTTTAGGAGTAGGTTTCGCGTTGATAAGTATGGCCCTACTCCTCTACGTATTCGTGAGAAAACCGTTGTTCGAGTCTAAGCCTAGAAAGAAAACCGGATTCGTAATGCTAATCTCGCTACTAGGTTTAACCGGCTTATTCGTTTTTGCAATAATAGCAGTCTACCTCGTGGTTTCACTGAATATTTTCAATGTTGAATACGTTGCCCTCAGCCTTATGC
>NZ_DBOUKL010000030.1:0-13474 GCF_059755995.1 Thermosphaera sp.
ACCCACCCCTCCCCTCGTAGCCCAGGACCTTGACAACCCTTCCCTCCTCCACAGCGTCGAGAGTTAAGGAGTCGCTGGACATTGTTAGGGCCACCTAATTACTCCTGGTAGATCAGTGATAACCCACTACCCTATTATACCTGGCGTTAGGACGCCTAACAGTCCGCTACCCGTGCGAGATGAACGGCTGGACAGCCTCCAGGAACCTTGCAGGGGATTCCTCATGAGGGAGGTGCCCAACATTCTCCATAACTATCAGCGTGGAGTTGAGGAGGGCTGACAGCTCAATGCTCGACTCCAAGGGGACTATCTCATCCTTGTCACCGTGCACTATCAACACCTTCTTGCCAAGCCTGGGGAGGTCCCCAGTGATATCGGGGAAGTCGCTGTGCTTTAAAACCCAGTAAAGCCCCTTATCCCAGTTCCTTGCTTTCAAAGGATGCTTGTAACCCTCCACCACGTCGCTCGTTAGAAGCGTCTTATTATACCATGCCTTGTAGAGAACCTGCTCGAGCTGTCCGACAAACCCTCTCACAACCACGGGGCCGTACTTGTCCGCGAACGGGAGGTAGAAAACTATGCTCTCATACCACGCCCTGACCCTGGGCTTCCAAGCCGGGGCTATCAGCACTATCGATTCAACCATCTCGGGATGCTTCAGCGCGAAGAGGAGCGCCAGCCCGCCCCCGGCTGAGTGGCCGATGAAAACCGCCCTGGAAACGTTAAGCCTTGAGAGAAGCCTGTAGGTTAGCTCGACAACTCCTTCACTAGTATAGGGGTTGTAAGGAGTCCTGCCAGGCTCAACCCTCTCCGTGAGGCCGAAGCCAGGCCTGTCGAAAGCTATGACCCTGCCAATGGATGAGAGGTTGCTGATGATGCATCTCCAGGAGAAAACGCTCGCTCCGAAGCCGTGGAGGAGTATGAAAACCCTGTCACCCGACCCCTCGTCCAAGTAGTGTATTTTGAAGCCGTCTATCTCCACGAACCTGCTGTTCTCGAAGCCTATCTCCTCAACCGGCATGCCCACCTCGGGGACAGGGATTAACGCTAGGATGAGCAGCACGAGCAGTGCTGACACTATTATCTTACCCTTCCTCGTCCTGAGGAACCCTTTCGCTTTAGCCTTAAAGCTTTTGAAATCCACGGGGCAACCCTTCCAGGCACACTATATTTTCTTAGCCCTAGCCCTCTCCCGCTGCGAGAGAGCTTCCTCATACTCCTCCATTATCTTCTTAACATACCCCTTCAACTCTTCCTGCGGCACTCTTTCAACCAGGCTTTTAAAGAAGCGTGAAGCACACCGGGAGCTGTGGAAGCTCAGCGTTAAATCCCCGTAGCTTAAAACAATCCCCTGGCCCTTCGGGAAAACCCTTCCGCAAACCACGCACCTATACTTGGCACTCACTAACACCAGCCTCTCCCAGCTTGTCGGCAAGCTTTCCTGTTTCAAGAGTGTACAGCCTGATCTTCATGTTCTTATTGCTCCGGCTTCTCAGCTCCACGAACTTCCTGTCAGGGTTGGGCTCGAAGCAAACGTCCTCGTTGAAGGTGATGAACTGCCTGTTATCGATCATCACTCCTTTCCTGTAAACCTCGAAGCCGATCCTGGCGAAGAGGAAGGTCTGCATATCGCTTCCCCTGAACAGCAGGAACCTGAGCCCCTGCATGACGCCGAAGAAGAAGGCGTACATGCCGAGGAAGTATATGAACCTCATCACTACCTCATTCTCCGTGTACTCGCCTATGATGCTGACTATTAAGGGGCCTATGTAACCCTGGTAGATGCTCCAAAGTATGAAGACGAAGAATAGTAGCATGAAGTTCAGCATCATCATGGTCATCTGCTTCTTCAGCTCAGCGTTCAAATACTTGTCGTACATCATGGCGTTAACAGGGTTTGACTCCTTGAAAACAGGGGAGCCAAGCTCGCTCTTCGGCGGAGGCTTCATACCCTTGCTCGTCAGCTTAAACATCACGGCCATGAACACTATGAAGTATAGCAGGAAGAAGGCGAAAGCCCATTGAGGAACCACTGCTGAAACAAGTGCGAAGAGAATCATGGATAATGCTTGAATAACCCACATGATTTTCCTAGGCGGCTGACTCATCATCTCAAACACCGGTAGATTGTGGTCGAAGCTGGCTCTTTAAGAATTATATTAACCAGCTTAATAAATAATGATCCCGGATGATGAGTCGCCACTTGACGGATGAGTGAAGACGGTCCGTGTTTCTGAACAACCACTCACACTGCTCGGGAAGCGATGAGGAGGAGCTTAGTGCGGAAAGGTGAAGAAGTTATCCCCGCCTGAGCTCTCACCCACGATCACAGTGATCCAGGATAAAAGCAGGGCCAGTACTCTAGTTTAAACAGGGTGGGCTGGTTGAGCAGCCCGAGATTATTCATCAACATAATCATCGACGTGCAGCCAGGCTGGGTTTCGAGAACCGATAAAGCGTTGAAGAGGAAAGGGTTTAAAACACGCCTAACCCCTCCCTCAACGATAAGTGGTTTGAAAGCCTACGGCGCTGGAAACCCTGGCGAAGTAGTAAGGGAGCTGGAGGAGCTCCTCTCAACCACCTCGTGGAGAGCGCTCTCCATAGAGCACTGGCTACTTGTTAAGAAGCAATGCCCCTGCCCGGGAGGGAGGGCGTGTGTCGAGCCAAGGAGCGGTCAGCTACTCCACGCTTACTGCAGGGAGGATGGGAGCGTGAGCTACCGGGTGTTGAACGCTAAAACCCCTCCTTCAAACCCTTTAAACACTCCGAGAAGCATGTTCAAGATCTGTGGTGAACCCGCGGGCTTGCAGGATTTAACCGTGAAACTATTAAATATTCTGAAAACATTAACAAGCATAGAGTGATGAACGCCCTATCCATTTCGAACAATCGTGATGAAGAATGTCGAACCCAGGCTGACCAGTCTTTTAATTAAGCAGTTACAGCCCGGGAACCAGGGGTCAGCAGCCTGCGAGCCTACTCGACCCTTGCATCCTCCCCAAGCACTTTCCCGCAAACCTGTTTAAACCTTGAAGCATCGCCGAGCATTGAGACATTGTTGAACATTACGTACGCGGTGTTGAAATTCATTTCCTTGAGAATGAGCGCCAGCTCCTCCAGGTCTTTATCGGTATACTTGTACGAGTAGTTGACCTCTCCCTCTCCAAGCCCGTGGAGCCTGGTGTAGACTACGCCGCCGTGGAATACTGGCCGGGCTTTCAACAAGTCTGTCACATGTATCACGCCGTGCTTGCTCAGCAACTCCTTAAGGACTGGTGCGCGAGCCCACTCACCCCTGGGCTCCCAGCCGTACTTGACGCTGCCGGACATTGAGACTGCTTGCTCGAAGAACTCGTCAACCCATTTAACAACATCCTGGTTGAAAGGCATGCTGGCCGGTGTCTGAAACACCACTATAAAGGCGTCGAGGGCTCTGGCAACCTCCAGTGTTTTCTCAAGCGCTTGAATATTCTCCCTGCTAGGCTTCAGGAAGCCGTAGCCCTCCGGGTTGCCCCCGGGCTTCCTCCTCATCCTCCTCCAGGTGGGGGATGTTGAAGGATGGGTTAACACCTGCCACGCCTTAACCGCGAACGAGAAGCCCTGCGGAGCCTCCTTTCTAATGCTTGAAGCCCATTCAACGCTTGGCAGATCGTAGAAGGTGTTTTGAAGCTCCACGGTTTTAAAAACACTGTAGTATTTGCCGCGGGCTGTTGGAAACCCGCAGCACCCTGTGATAACGGTTTTCATACCCTGCTGATCCCTTACTCAACCGACATGTAGCTTGCTTCAACGTTCTTGACCGGCTCCAGCTTCCTCATCTCGTCGGCAACCATGCCTGGCTCAGTCCACTCCGACTTAGCCAGGTCTACGATCATCTCGCACTCGCCAAGCTCCTCCCTCTTCAACACCGTGCACCTTGTTGAGACAATGTCTATGTTATGCTGGGCGAGAAACCTTGTCAGCTCGGCTAGGACGCCGGGGCGGTCCTCAACAACCAGCCTGATCTTTATAAGCTTAGCCGCGACCGGGATGGGAAGTAGCCTCAGCTCCTTCTTCTCCTTATCAGCCACCACTAGGAGGTACATGCCCTCCCTGATGTCCAGGACTTCCCTAACAGCCATTGGGATTGTAACCCTTCCCTTGGAGTCAACCTTCACAAGCTCTTCGATCTTCATTGCTTATCCCATTCAATGTTATTTTGTTTTAACAAGCTTATAACAATATCTCTAATCCCACATTATTCCCAATCATATCGCGAACGGGATTGTTGTTAACACTTTAACGCCCTGATCCTCGAGCCGCATCCTCCACGCCTCGCCAAGCCCTAGTATAGCTATGACATCGACTATCTCAGCCCTAGACTTAGCTATCATGTCGAGCACGCTGCTCAGCGTCCTCCCCGAGTACACGACGTCGGCGAGCACCAGCACCTTGTCCTTCCTGCCCAGGAGGTCCCTGTCCAGGTATAGGTTTTCAATCTCCTTAGGGCTCCTCATAACCATCGTGCTGTAGTACTGTATTCCAGGGTAGCTCTTACGCTTCACGAGAACTATTGGAGCGTTAAACTCTGTTGAAAGGAATGATGCAACCGGTAGCACAGCCTCAGCCGTCACCACGATCTTCGTCACCTCCTTCCCGGTTAGCTCCAGGAGGAGCATTACTGAGAGCAGGCGGCTGATGTACGGGTCTTTCAAAACCCTGAGCAGGTCTATCACAGGGCTCTTCTCCCTCTCGACAAGCTCCTTCACGAAGAACCCTATGTCTATAGACAACGCTATCTTCGCAAGGATACTGGCAGCCTGTTCGAAGCTGGGTATTATCGAGCCTCTCGCATACCTGCAGAGAACTGATTCCGGGATCCCTGTTAGCTCGTAGAGATCCTTGTAGGAAAGGTTCGGCTTTAAAAGCCTCAGCAACTCGTTAGCCATCAGCCTCATCTTCATCTTGTCAGCCTTGCTCTGAGAGTAGGTTTTCATAAGCTTTGCAGCAATATCCGCTACCTCTTTCTCGCTCGGCTTCCTCGCGATAAGCACTCTTCCAGTCTTAACCCTAAACATGACACCACCACGGTTAATCAGGTATTTTTAAAATACTTAAATAAAAATTTAAATACACAGGGATGAGAGGGGTTTTAAGTACTGATAGGTGAGGAGAAACCCACGCGCCGACCCTCCCGTTGAAAACTCCACGGTCTTTAAGGATAAACAGCTTTAATACTGTACTAGTGTCTTGAAAACATGGAGCGGTGAACAATCATAGAGTTCGTCTTCAACGAGAAGCTGCTGAGGCTCGGGATCCCCCGGGGCCTGCTGGAGGAGGCTGCGTCGCAAGCCCTAGCCCTCGGGAGAACCTACGCAAAGGCCTGCGGGGAGTGCAGCGGCATAAGCCTGTGCATCCTGCTGAGGCTGGTCCTGGTGAACGATTCATACATGGTTGAGCCCGAGGGTCTCCTGGTAAAGCTCCCGCCTGAAACACCGCTCGACGAGAAGACAACCTGGTTTTTAAAATACACGGAGACCATACGGAGCTTTGGAGGAAGCGTTGAACTCTACATCGGCAGGAGCAGCTGGCCCGGTGTCTACGGGCTCGCCTGCAGGGACACGGGGCTTGCGAACACTTTCGTGGAGCTCCCGGAGCCCGAGGAGGCGATGCTGTTCGAGGAGGATGGGGCATGATAGTTTTGAAGACTCGTAAATGGATTAGTGATGAAGCCTTCAGGGAGATATTGAGGATTGCCGAGTACCAGGGCGGCGGTGGAGGTGAGAGAAGGTTCATCCTCAACCCTGAGAAAGCCGTCCGCAACGGGTACTCGTACAGGGATGTTGTGGAGCTGATCAAAGAGTACCAGCTGGAGCTTGAGGGAAGCCTGGACGAGCTGGAGGCTGCCTTCCAGCCCTACACCCCCGTGCTGGAGTGGGACAGTCTCACAGGCTATGTTAAGCTGTACATTCCATGGCCTGTTTTCAACAAGGCAAGAGCATTCCTCTCCGAGCTGGGCGCTAGGAGGGCTGCGTCCAGCGATACTGGAATAGTCTACAGGATCCCGCCCTACAAGCTGCACACCGCCTACTCCAAGCTGTCGGAGCTGGGCTTGGAGGTTAGGGATCCTGGGAGGCTTCTCGAGGATAAGCTCCTCCCGTTGAAGCCGGAGCTGGTCAACGTCTCGCTCAGGAGCTACCAGCAGGAGGCGCTGGAGAAGTGGAGGAGCAACAACTACCAGGGGATTGTAGCCCTCCCAACAGGCTCCGGGAAGACTTTGATCGGGGTTTCAGCGGTTGTTTTAACCGGGAGGAGGAGCCTGATAATAACCTACACCAGGGAGCAGATGTTCCAGTGGAGGGATGTAATAGTTAAATCGACGAACATCCCGCAGTCAATGATCGGCCTCATGTACAGTGATGAGAAGAGGCTTGCCCCTATAACCATTATAACCTATCAGAGCGGTTTCAGAGTGATAAGCGAGATCTCCCCCTTGTTCGACCTCCTAATAGTTGACGAGGTCCACCACCTCCCGGCGGAGAAGTTCAAGCACATCGCGGTTCACAGCATAGCCAAGTACAGGCTAGGCTTATCCGCAACCCCTTACAGGGAGGATGGTAAGCACGAGGAGCTGTTCCCCCTGCTGGGAGGGATAGTGTACCATAAAACACCCGCGGAGCTGGCTGCAACAGGGTTCCTGGCACGCTACCGCGTCGTAACCGTTAAAGTAGGGTTGAAGAAGGATGAGCTCGAGCAGTACAACTCTCTCAGGAAGCTCTACTTCAAGCTGGCTAACGGGAGGGATTTCAAGAAGGTGCTGGAGGACGCGCTAAGAGGTGATCAAAGGGCTAGGGAGGCTTTGAGAATACACAGCCAGATGAAAATGCTCCTAGCCAAGTCGGAGAGCAAGCTGGAGAAGGCTGTTGAAATAGCCCGGAGCGAGCTGGAGAAGGGCGGTAAGATAATCGTGTTCACCCAGTACGTGGAGCAGGCGGAGGAGCTGAGTAAAAGGCTTGGAGCATACTTGTTAACAGGCGAAGTCCCTGCGCTCGAGCGTAAGAGAATACTTGAAGAGTTCAAGACAGCATCCAAGGGGATACTCGTGGTCACCACGGTCGGGGATGAAGGCCTCGACATACCTGACGCTAACGTAGGGGTAATGGTGTCGGGCACCGGTTCAAGGAGGCAGTTCATCCAGAGGCTTGGAAGACTCCTGAGGCCGAAACCAGGGGGTGAGGAGGCCCGGCTCTACGAGATAGTGTTGGAGAAAACCCCTGAGGAATACCAGTCCAGGAGGAGGAAGACCTCCACCCTAGACTTCGACGAGGCTTTCAACCAGGAGTGAGCTCAGGCGAGGACACTTTTTTAATCGGCTGAGCCTGCTGAAACATCAATGAGGAGCCAGTGAATAATCCTCCAGAACCCTGGGCACTCCCCGGTTCCAGGGGGTTTCACAACCATCTTCCTCTCCTCGAAACATGCCTGGACAACAGGCTCAGCCCCGCCGGGGCCGACGGCAACAATAACCGGTGTGAAACACCCCTCCCTACCCTTGCTCGAAGCCTCCCTCACAGCCGGGTCGAAGAGGTCGTGATGCCCTACAAGGCCGCCCAGGCTGGTGTAAACCTGGCCCACGGCCACCAGCTCCCCGCAGGCCGGCCCGGGGCTGGAAACAGTTACAAGCCAGTCTGAAACCTTCAAAACCCCTTGCTCCCTGACGGATAGGAGGCCTCGGAGGGTGCTCGCAAGGCTTGAAGCGTTGACGAGGCTGTACTCCAGCCAGGTATCCTTGTGGGTGATGTAGCGTGGTAGCCCATACCTCCCCGCCACCGCCCCGGCCTGTTCGGAGCGGTCTGGAGGGAACACGAGGGTGAACGGGGCTACTGCTACTTGAACAACCTCCCCGTTAACAACAACGTAAGTGTAGCCTGGCCTACGCGTAACGTAGAACTCTTCGACACCGCTCCCGGCAAGCTGTTCGAGGAAGCTTGTGAAAACCTGTGTTTCAAGGCTGAAAGCTTCCACCAGGAGCGAGCTCCTTGGAACCCTTGGCATCTCGGGCAACCGGTAGAAGGGTTGTGATTGATGGAAATATTCTAGAAAAACACTGTTTGCTGTTTCAAACCCGTTTACTCTTTAATCTTTAATTTAACCTCGATGATGCTGACCCTGGTCTCCTTGCCCTGCGGGTTGGTCACTGTTTGGCTGCCAATCTTGATGTCCTCAACGTCTACTTTACCAGGCAGGAACCTGTTCCTGATGATCTCGACTGTGTCGACAGCCTTGCTGATGGCTCTTCCGCGGGCCTTGATGTACACCTCTCTAACACCCTGGTGTACCAGGGTTAGTACGGCTATCACGTAGTTCATTACGGGTTTCTTACCAACCAAGACTGTGTTTGCACTCTGGGGTTGCGCCATATTTCACACCCTATAGATTTTGTTTTACTGGTTAGAAATATGATTAATCTGCTACTATAAAAACCTTTTCCCTGCAGGGTAATACACCACCCCTCCTTTTAAAACAATCCCGCGCAACGGATTTGAATACCGAGGATGAATATTGACGATTGCTTTAAACCCGTTGTACAGGAACTCCTGCCCTGTCTGCGGTGGAGACTTAACTTCGAGAGATGTTGAAGAGCATGGGAAGTGCCAGAGGTGCAGGAGCAGCCTAGACTCATCCCTCAACGTTTTCACCCTGAGCAGGATTATCGAGGATGAGGTAGGGGATTTTGAAGAGTTTTTCAAAACAGTAACCAAGGGGCTCACACCCTGGGGGGCTCAGAAGACGTGGGTTAAGAGGATACTGTCAGGCGAGAACACGGTGTTGATAGCCCCAACCGGCATGGGGAAGACCACGCTCCTTATCGCTTACGCCGTGTTCGCCAGCAGCAGGGGTAAGAGAATCCTGTACGTAACCCCGACAAGAGCACTGGGCAAGCAGATACATGCTAGGATAACCGGGGACGGCGGCGGGGAAGCCGTTTTCTACGACTCAGGCCTGTCCAGGAGGAAGAAGCAGGCAGTCCTGGAGAGGATTGTTAAAGGAGATTTCAAAATACTCGTGATAACCAACAGCTTCCTCGGAAGAAACTTCGACCTCCTCAGCAGGCACGAGTTCGACATCGTCATCGTTGACGACGTGGACAGCTTGCTGAGGAGTGAGAAGAATATTCTGAGACTCCTATACCTCCTAGGCTTCAACGAGGAGGTTGTCCAGCTGGCTAAGAAGAGGCTGCAGCTCCTGTGGAAGCTCATGGTTAACAAGAGCTTGAACAATGAGGAATCCTACTCCAGCATTGTCAAGGAGTACCTGGAGCTCGACGCCAGGATTGAGTCATCCCTGAGGACGTTGAAGAGGAGGCAGCTCATCGTTGCCTCGGCCACCGGGAGGATTAAAGGGGTGATGGGAAGGATCCTCAAGGACCTGTTGCGGGTGGATGTTTCAGGGATAACCATTTACGGGAGGGATGTAACAGACTCCTACCTGCTCAGGAGCCCTGGCGAGGCCGCAGGGGAGCTTGCCGCGCTGGTTAAAGCCCTGGGCCCCGGGTGCGTGATCTACATATCCCCCAGGCACCCGTTGAAGCAGCAACTGGTTAAGCTCTCCGAGGATCTCCGGGGCATTCTTGAAAAGGAGGGTTTTAAAACAGCTGACGCAACCCCTGCCAATATCTTGAAAATGGTGAGCGGGCAGGTTGATGTTTTAATAGGGAGCGCGAGCTACTACGGGTCCAGCGTCAGAGGAATAGACGCTCCCCAGAGCATAAAGTATGTTGTCTTCCTTGGAACACCTGTCTTCACGGTGAGCCTGGAGTCTTTTCTCTCAAACCCGAACATGCTTGCGAGAATCCTGATAGAGCTTGCTGAGAAAACCAGTGTTAAATCACTAAGGGAGAGGGCTTACACTGTTAGAAGACTAGTATACTACTTATCGCCGGGCGAGACAAGGCTGCTCCGCAACGTGCTAACCGGTAAGATCCCTGAGGAGGCTGTTAAACCCCATGAGAAGCTCTACAGCAAGTATGTTGAGCTGAAAACCCTCTACTCCAAGACAGTTAAGGAGGTGGAGGATTACCTGGACGCTAACACGGTCCTGGAAGCAGGATCCATAACCCTCTTGAAAAACGGGGACGCCTACCTTGCAGTGATCCCGGACGCGATGACCTATATCCAGGCCAGTGGAAGGGTGAGCAGGCTATACGGCGGCAGGATGACCCACGGCCTATCCCTCATCGTTGAAGCACCCCTCCTATCAAACCTTGTGAAAGGCCTGGAGCTGAAGCTCAGAATGATCAACAAGGACCTCGGGTTTAAACAGCTCGGGGAGCTCGACCTCTCCGCTGAGAAAAAAGCGGCTGAGTCGACGAGAACAAGGAGCGGGGAGTGGGCTTTAAAGTACAGGAGCGTGCTAATCGTTGTAGAATCCCCGACGAAGGCTAAGACGATAGCGAGATTCTTCGGGAAGCCCGTATCGAGGAGGATAGGGGATGTTAACGCTTACGAAATCCCCGTGAAGATTGGCGGGGAAATAATCGACTTGAACATAACGGCTACCCGGGGCCACCTTTACGATTTAACCACCGATCCCTCTATCGACAACTACGGGATCGTTGTTGAAAACGGGCTGGTAGCACCGGTTTACGAAACCATTAAGAGGTGCAGGGTGTGCGGGACACAGTTCACCCATGAGTCTTCATGCCCCAGATGCGGCAGCGGGGTTTTCTCGGACCAGAAGAACGTTGTAAACGCGTTGAGAAAGCTCGCGGGCGAGGTTGACGAGGTGTTGATTGCAACAGACCCTGATGTCGAAGGGGAGAAAATAGCCTACGATGTCTACCTCTCAGTACTCCCCGTTAACAGCAACGTGTGGAGGATTGAGCTCCACGAGATAACCCTGCATGAGTTTCTCAAATCCCTTGAGAGGAAGAGAGGTGTAGACAGGAACAGGGTTCTCGCCGAAATATACAGGAGGAGCCTTGACAGGCTGGTAGGGTTCAGCCTCAGCCAGGACCTGTGGTCAAGGTTTGGGAAGAAATACCTGGGGGCGGGCAGGGTTCAAACCCCTGTGCTGGGAATGATTATCCAGAGATACAGGGAGTATGTTGAGGGGAAGTGCAGGAAGATTGAGCTCGAACTAGGCGAGCCCTTGAACACCAAGTACTCGGTCTGCGTTGACAAGGATTCAAGCCTGGCCGAGGAGGTTGGGAAAGCTGGGAAAATACTGCTGCGGAAAGAAGGCGAGGAGGTTGTCGAGGTTTCTCCGAAACCCCCCTACACGACCGATGAATTCCTGGTTGACGCTGCCAGGAGAGGGATCCCGGTCGGCCTTGCAATGAAGATTGCTCAGGAATTGTTCGAGGCAGGCTTGATAACGTATCATAGAACAGACAGCAAGTATGTGAGCGCGACAGGGGTTTCAATAGCTTCGAAATACCTTGCCGCGAAGAATTTGAAAAGCCTTCACAGGCCGAGCCACTGGGGGGAGCCCGGGGCTCATGAAGCAATAAGGCCTGTCTACCCTTACGATACCGATGACTTGATGAAGGCTTTCACGGAAGGGTTGATACCGTTAACAATTCCCTTAACAGGCCTCCACTACAGCCTCTACGACATGATTTTCAAAAGATTCGTGGCAAGCCAAATGAAGCCTTTCAAAGCGGTTAAATCCAGGTTCACCCTCTGGGTTAACAATACTGCGCTGGGAACCATGGAGGTTTACACCAGGATAGTTGAGGATGGGTTCAACCTTGTCGCAGGCGTTAAAACCCACGGCGGACTCGAGAACGTTCGGGAAGCCGAGGTCCTGGTGAAGCAGGTTAAGACGTCGATCTCCAGCAGAACATTCCTCTACAGTGAGGGAGACCTTGTAGCCTTAATGAAGAAGACAGGTATTGGCAGGCCGAGCACCTACTCCAAGATAATATCCAGCATTGAGAAGCACGGCTACATTGTCAAGTCGAGGAAGAAGCTTAAGCTGATACCGACTAAGACGGGGATAATGGTTTACAACTATGTTTCAACAGCCTACCCTGACCTGACTTCCGTCGAGCTTACCAGGAGGATGGAGGAGCTGATAGATGAGATTTCCACGGGCCGCTTAAGCGCTGCCGAAGTGATAATTGATTTAATGCAGTCTCTCAGCACGAGGAGCCTGATACCTGTTAAAACCCTCAGTACTTTTTCCTAACAGTAATAGCTATGAATGACTTAAACCTCCCCTTAAACCTGTCACTCCCAATATCAACCTTAACCAGCTCAACACTATCCCCAAGCCTTGAGACAAGGGCGTTGTAGACGTCGACAGCCTTGCTTACGAAGCCACCGCTACCCTTCAACACAACAGTGCTGCTACCTTCCTGGAACATTAGGATGGTTTCAAACACGTAATCCTCAACCGGCTTAGCACCAATGTTCACCAACCTAGCCTCTTCCACAATCCCCACCATTAACAATAGACGTATGGATTTACTATTAAATATTGCCCTCGCCGGCACAGGGTGGAGGCGATTCAGTTGAAACCGAAGGGTAGAACTGGGGAGTTTTCCTATACTACCTCAACTATTACTCACCCACCCCTCAACTTCTACTCTACAATTAAGAAATAAATCATGAAGAATCAGTTAAAGTAAAATAGAATTATTAGACAAAAATAATATAATCATTATACAAATATTTTCTTATTTCAGTTGGAAGAAATGTTTCTAAATTTCAAAATATGCATTTGAAACATAGGGGTGTGGGGTTGACCAGTTGTTTCCAGTTTCTCCATTTGAAGCTTTCCCGTAAAACCGGGGAGTTTCTAGCATTGGATAAGGCGAAGGTCCCAGGCGGTCCAGTCGAAGGGTTCCCGGTGAACCCCCCGGTTTCATAGAGGTTGAAGATTATAGGGAGGTTTATCAAAAATGTAATCAGGGGGCTGGGCGGCCCGTTGACGCCTCCGTTTGGAGGTGAGGAAACTCCGCGCACCCCGCGGCAGTGCGGCCCCGTAAGGGGCACGGCGAGTCCCCGTGGCAACGGCACAGAAACGGTACGGCCGCAGCTGGGTGGCGATGATGCGGACGGGCCCCTGGTGACGGGGGTTTTAAACCGTTGAGGACGGTTGCGGACGCGTTGAAGCGGCCGTCCCGCATGGTGCAAGGGCTGATCCTGGTGTGAGGGCCACGCGACCGGTGTAGGCCGCTTAGACGAATACGGGCTTAACAGAACGCGGGTTACGGCCCGGCCCCTCCTAGCATGGCGGGCTATCCCCCCAGTACTCCCGGATTACCCTGTCCAGCTCCTCCCTGCTCCCTGCTTTCGAGCACGACTCCAGCAGCTCGGTGTTGAGGCTGTGGAAGGTGTTCATCCACTTGTAGAGGCCAAGGAGCTTCTCATAGGTTTCCGTGAAGCCTGTTATGTATGCTGCGGCTGCGACGGCTTCAATGCTTGAGAGCATGCAGGGCTTCCCATAGTTTACAGGGTTGCCGGGGAGGAGGGGCGGGAGCTTGACG
>NZ_DBOUKL010000031.1:0-4553 GCF_059755995.1 Thermosphaera sp.
GCGGCCTCTAGTGCGCGGGGTTTCTGGAGAGGAGGTGCGGGAGCTTGACGTGGGCTCCGGGGAGTTTTTTAAACTTATCAGGGGTTAGAAGCCTCCAGCTAGCGTCCAAGACAAGGACGCCCTTCTCCTCGACCAGCCCCCTGTCCCAGGGCCCTAGGTATTCAGGGCTGAAAGGATCCAGCACGACTAGTCCCCGCCTTGCGAAACCGTGGTCAACAAGCCTTGCCAGCCCTGCTTTAACCATTTTCAGCGCTGTGTTTTTAACTGGGTCATCCTCATAATATATTATAGCGTAAATCCTGATCCTGTACCACCGTTCATCACTATGGTTAATCCCAAATTAATGGTTTAAATCTTAATAGAAATATTTATTATACAGGGTTGACTAGTATTAACATGGTGGGAGAATGGCGAAGTCAGCGGCAATAGTACTGATACAGACAGAGATCGGCGCTGAGTCCAAGGTTTTAGACGAGCTCTACAAGATCCCCGAGGTTAAGGAAGCATACGTCGTCTACGGCACATACGATGTCGTGGTTAAGATAGAGGCTGAGGCGTTGGAGAAGATAAGGGAGATCGTTACAAACCATGTTAGGAGGCTCCCGGACATAAGGACAACGGTTACAATGATCGTTGTAGAGGAGAGGATTAAATCCTCCCCCAGCCACTAGTTAATCACAAGTTTTTTTAAATCCCACTTCTCCGAAACCCTGGCAGGATGGTTAGAAGTGGTTAGTGGACCGGCCGGGATTTGAACCCGGGTCCTCCGCCTCTCCTCGACCTCGGTAGCGCCCCCTTAGGCCATGCAAGGGCGGCGCTCTTCCAGGCTGAGCTACCGGCCCTCTAAAACTGAAATATAATTTAACAGGGGTTTTAAATGTGGGTAGGCAGGGCTACCTGGTTACCTTAGCAGTCTTCAACTCCTCCAGGAGGCTCCTAGCGCCCGGGTCGCTGCTTATCCTCCTCCTAACATTGTCGAGAAGCTTGTTCAAGGCTGATGCTGTAGCCTTCTTCAAGTCCAGCGGGTGTATCTTTCCTTCAGCGTAAAGCTTCTCCAGTACCGAGTAGTCTTCAACAGTGATGGTTCCCCCGTACTTCTCCGGCCTCTCAATAACGAGGGTGAAGCCCGGCTGCTGGAACAACAGGTACTTGTTAATCTCCAACACAGGGTTGAGCTCCGTGATCCTTGGAGGACAGTAAGCCTTCATGATCTTGGCTTCAACAGTCTCAGCATCCTCGTGGACGAAGATAGCTGTCTCCGGCTTGCTCTTACTCATCTTCGCTTCAGCAGCGAGCTCGTCAGCCTCAAGCCCGCTCTCCATCCTCCCTCCCGGGCCCTGTAGTCCGGTTATTATAGGGGTGTGTATGGCCACAGGCTTCTTAAGCCCTAGCTTCTCTGCAATATCCCTTGTAAGCATGTGAGCCTTCCTCTGATCCGTCCCGCCCACGGCTATGTCGAGGTCGAGGTAGAAGATGTCTGTAACCTGCATTAACGGGTATATCAGCTTGGAGAAATCCGTCTCCCCTTCATCAATCCTCCTCCCCATGATGGTTAAAGCCCTCTTAACCCTGGCGAGGCTGACCTGCTTAGCGGATTTGAGTAGGAGGCCCCAGTAGTCCTTGTCGCTGGCCAAGTCCTCGGCGTCAACATACTTAACCCTCCCCTCCGGCACGCCAATAGCCTCCAGCACTATCCTAGTGTACCTGGCAGCCTTCCTGATGAGCTCAAGGTTCCCCCCGAGCTTATCGTTGATGTAGGCGTGCCAGGTTGCCTCGAGCAGGTAGAAGTCTACCCCGGCTTCGACGAGGTCTCTCACCTTGAACATCCAGACAAGCCATCCAACATGTACGAGGCCGCTTGGCTCGAACCCTAGGTAGCCTTTCGGCTTCTCCTTCTCCTCGAAAACCTTTCTCAACTCCTCCACTGTTACTACTTCAGAAGTATTCCTTGTAGCAAGCCTTAACCTCTCATCCACGTTCACGCGCGACACCTTATAAACAAGTATTAGCAACCAGGTTTTATTTAAACAGGAACATGTCCCCCACCCCTAACACCCGTGGTCATCGAGGCCGTACGGCTCGGCTTCCACGGGCTCTTAAAGGTGGGAGCGGGGCTGTTGTTTAAGATTATTGCTTAAAAACCTATTAACTCTTTCAACAAGCCGTGCCTGCTAAGGGTATGCGAAAACCTCCCCCGGCTTCAACACTACTACTTTAGTGCTGGTTTTAGACTCGACAAGCTGCTTGAAAACCTGGGGGTCCGCCTTTATCAGCGGGAACGTGTTGTAGTGCATTGGTATAGCGTACTTAGGCTTCAACAACTCTACTGCTTTAACAGCCTCCCGCACCCCCATTGTGAAGTGTCCGCCTATCGGGAGCAGGGCTATGTCAGGGCTGTAGAGCTCCCCTATGAGCTCCATCTCGCTGAACAGCCCTGTGTCGCCTGCGTGGTAGATGGTTAGGTCCCTGCCCTTGACGACAACCCCGACTGGAACCCCCCGGTTGCTACTGTGGAGCGCGGGCGTCAACACTATCTCAACATCCGGGATTGCGAGGGCCCCTCCAATATTACCGCCGATTGCTTTAACACCTTGCTCCTGAGCGTGAAGAGCTATCTCGTAAACACCCACTATCGGAGCCCCCGTGTGCCCCGCTACCTCTATAGCGTTGCCCAGGTGGTCCCCGTGGTCATGGGTCACGATGATGTAGTCTATCCTTCTCTCCGAGTACTCGGATTTCTTGACAGGGCTCAACGGGTTTTCAATCCAAGGGTCGATCAGCACGGTCTTAACAGCATCGTCCAGCCCGGTTAACACTATTTCGAAGAAGCTGTGTCCAAGATACTTTACAATACCCATTCCACACACCAGTGATCTATATTGTTTAATACTTGGAAAAAGCTTTATGTCTAGAAAGGGTTTGAGCCCAATGGTTTCGGATGACGAGCTTGCGAAGCTTTTGAAGGCTGGCGAGATAGCGAAGAGGGTTAGGGAGGAGGCTCACAGGGTTGTGAAGCCTGGGGCCAGGTTCACGGATGTTGCGGAGCACTTGGAGAGGATGATAAGGGAACTGGGGGGTTCCCCCGCATTCCCGATCAACATAGGCGTCAACGAGGTCGCAGCACACTACACCCCTGTCCCAAACGACCCCTCCGTAATCCCCGACAACTCCGTGGTTAAAATAGACATAGGGGTTCACGTGGACGGCTACATAGCCGACACCGCTACAACAGTCTGCTTCAACCCGGCTATGGAGGGGCTGGTTGAGGCTGCTCGGAGAGCTCTTGAAAGAGTTGTCGAGGTTTTCAAGCCCGGGGTTAAGGCTTCCGAGATCGGGAGGGTTGTCGAGGACACTATAAGGAGCTACGGGTTTAAGCCGGTAAAGAACCTGAGCGGCCACAGCATATCAGCCTACACTATTCACGCAGGCGTGAGCATTCCAAACTTCAACGACTTGTTCGCAAGGTTTAAGCTGGATCAAGGGGTTTACGCTGTGGAGCCTTTCGCAACCAACGGGGCTGGGCTGGTTAAGGATGTAAGCTTGAAAACAATCTACGCTCTCAAGCAGGGAAAGCGTGGGAGGCTCCCCCCGCAGGCTCTCAAGCTCTACGATCAAATCTACGGTGAGAGGAGAACCCTCCCGTTCGCTGAGAGATGGTATTTGAACCTCGCATCCTCGGCTGAGGGGTTGAAGGGGTTGCTGGCTTTGATGGAGAGGAACCACTTACTCACAGCCTACCCTGTCCTGGTTGAAAGAGAGGGCGGGCTCGTATCACAGTTCGAGCACACCTTCATAGTTCTCGAGAAGGAGGTTGTAGTATCCACCCTCTAGTTTTAACACATGTTTTTAAACGACTATAGTGTTAGAGATTAAGAAGAGTGCTGAGTGGGCTGGTATGGACGGGGACACGTCTTCAATGATCATGCAGCTGATATGGCTAATATTCTTCTTCCTCATAATTACTGGTTTAAACCAGAAGATACAGACCAAGATATGGATCATGGATATCAGGACTAAGCTCAACGTGATAATGTCTCTTGTAGAGGAGGATAGGCGGAGGGTTGCGAACATGCTGCGCAACCTGGGGGTGGCGGCCCCTGACGTCTTGATAAACAGGGTTGTAGACTTCTTCACCATCGAGCCTGTTGAGATAGAGCCAACTGATATTATCAAGAGGCTTGACCACCTTGTCAGGACGACTGATGAGTCGGTTAAGAGAATGGTTGAGGCAACAGTCCCTCATGTTGGAAGGTATGAGAAAACCCTGATCGAGTCAAGCCTTTCAATAGTCGGGGCTTTAAACACTATTTACAAGATTGTCAGGCACTACCTGCTAACCGGTGAGAGAGAAAACAACTGGATCCTTATAATGCAGCTCCAGTTCCAGATGCCGATGATAATGAAGATCGTCAACACTTATCACGAAGCCCTCGACGCCTTCTCAACCGGGAAGCCTATAGGCGATGCAGCCGGCCCGTTAACAGTTCACAGGCTTATAGAGAACGGGCAGGTTGTGTCGAGAAAGGTTGTTGATGAAACCAGCATTATAGAGC
>NZ_DBOUKL010000032.1:0-23072 GCF_059755995.1 Thermosphaera sp.
GGATGATATAGTTCTTAACGCAAGCAGGCCTATGGTTCCAACACCTATGACAGCAACGCTGTGAAAGCTTGCGACGGGCGACAGCTCAAGCATCTCGACTATGGAGGCTAATGGTTCCACGAAGGCTGATTGAACCTCTGAAAGCTCTTCAACGTTGTGGACGAGGTCGTATCTTGATACCACGTACTCCGCCATGCCCCCGTCCCTGGTTATTCCAAGGGTTTCCCTGTAGGGGCAGTGGGTTTTCAACCCTTCCCTGCAGAAGGAGCATTTTCCGCAGTAGAAGTTTATCTCGCTTGTCACGCTAGCACCGATTAGAGAAGGCTCAACCCCCTTCCCAACATCTACTATTTTCCCAACCAGCTCGTGGCCGGGGATTATGGGTAGCTTACCCGGTCTGTAGCTCCCCTTGTAAAAAGCTTTATCTGTTCCGCAGATCCCTACTCTTTTAACCCTTATTAGAACCTCGCCACTACCTGGTTTCGGATCTTCGACCTCTTCTAAGCGCAGGTCTTTAGGAGCGTGAAGCACGAGAGCCTTCATCCCAGCCACCTACTCCTTAATGTAGGGCTTGCCGAGAGCCTTCGGCATCTTAACCTTCTTCATGATCACTACCACAGTGATAAGCGTGGCCAGGTATGGGAGGGCTTTGAACAAGCTTTGCCCACTCGTCCTCAAGAAGGTTAAGTACTCGGGGAGCATTAATTGTTGCACCTTCAGCGACAGCCACGTTGCAAAAGCCTCGAAAAATCCGAACAGAAACGCTCCTACTATAGCCGTTAACGGGTTCCAGTTGCTGAAGGATACATTTGCCAGTGCGACGAAGCCCCTGCCCGAAGTCATCTCCCTGCTGAAGAATCCAACCCAGTTGACAACTAGGAAGGAACCAGCCAGTCCGGTGTAAAAACCGCCGACACCTGTTAGGAGAAGCCTAGTCCTGTACACATTAACCCCCATGGCTTCAGCAGAGTGCGGGTTCTCGCCGCAAGCCCTTATCCGGAGGCCCCAAGTAGTTTTCTCTAGCAAATACCATGAAGCTACTGCAAGCACTACTGCGACAATGCTTATAGGCTTCAAGGTAAGTATGGCATTGCCTATGGGTAGTTGGAGATCTGCCAGCTTCTCCACACTAGGGGATCCCCCATATTCCCCCCAGAGCCTGTAAAGCGCTAAGGTCGCTACTCCAAGAGCTAACATGTTTATTCCCGTGCCCACCACTATCTGGTTGCTGTGAAGGTAGGAGCTCAGGTATCCCATCAGCAGGCCTGTTGCAAGACCTATTGTGGACGAGATTAATAGTGCCAGGTATGGGTTACTTGTGTAATGTGTTATTATAGCGCTGGTTAAAGCGCTGAGTATCATAATGCCTTCGAGACCAATGTTGACTACACCGGATTTCTCGGTGAGAATCTCTCCTGCAGAGGCGAGCAGAAGCGGCGTCATTGATGTAAGAGAGAGGGATAATAGGGTTACAATGTCTTCGACAGGTATCATTTCCGCCTCACCTTAAGCACGGCCTTCATGTAGTGATATGCGAAGGGTATCGCCAGGGATATGACAATTATACCTATTATCAAATCCGCTACCTGATGGGGAAGCCCAAGCCTGGTCTCAATCCACTGCCCCCCTATTAGAAGCCCTGAGAGAAAAATACTTGAAACCACTACCCCAATCGGGTTGTTTCTCCCTAAAAGGCTTGCCCCTATACCCAGAAACCCATACCCGTACAAGCTCATCATCATGGTGTCAAGCCTGTGCACGATACCTAGCACTAGGACGGAGCCACCGAGACCCGCCATAGTACCCCCCAGAGCGAACGATGCTAGCATCAACTTTCTGTTTTCAAACCCGGCAATCATTGAGGCTAATGGATTAAGGCCTGAAACCCTCATTGCGAAGCCTAGTCTCGTCCTGTAGAATAGGAACGCCCCGGCAATAGCTGCTGCAAGCGCTACAAGGAAGGAAGTATTCAGCCTAAGAAATCCTAAATCCATTAAAGGTAGCTTCGCCGTGTCAGGAACTTGCCGTGTCAAATGCGGTATAGACGGGTCTGTAAGATAAGTGGCTATGGCAAACATCGAGATGTTGAAGAGAGCCCAGTTGATCATTATCGCTGCTACAACCTCGTTAACATTCCTGTAAACCCTCAAGACCGCTAGCAACATGCCCAGAGCTGCACCTGCTAAGCCGCCGGCTATTAAGGCTAGCAGCGAGTTGCCAGTGTACAAGGCTATTATAAGCGAAGCTATGGCTCCAACGTATAACTGACCTTCTCCTCCGATATTGAACAATCCGGTTAGCGAGGGATACAGAAAGGCTAAAGCGGTGAAAATCAGTGGAGAGGCTCTTGACAAGAGGTAGCTAGCATTGTCAAACCCCTTGCTAAACATCACAGAGTATGCTACTAAGGACAGGTCTGACGAGTATCCCATAAGAATCATTATAAAGGCTGTAATAATGAGAGATAAGAGAATTGATAATGAGACTTCTAACAAAGCTAGCCCGTATTCTCTTCTCCTGCTGGCAATGTTCTCAAACAATTTCTCTAGAATACCCGGCTTCCCGCTCAACAAGAACCACCCATGCACAATCCTATTTTCTCCACAGTTAAACCACCAGGTGTGCCCTCCGCTGTGATCCTACCGTTGAACATGATAACTAAGCGGTCACTTAACGTTAAAAGCTCCTCAAGATCTGAGGAAATAAGTAGGACAGCGCCTCCCTTGTTTCTGTGATCAAGGAGAAGTCTTCTTATTTGCTGAGTAGATTTAACATCAAGTCCCTGAGTCGGCTCCATGGCTACCAATAACTTAGGGTTTTTAACGAGCTCCCGGCCCGTCATAACTTTTTGCTGATTCCCACCACTGAGATGTTTAACGAGAACCCTTGGGCTGGCGGCCACTACCTCGTAATCCTTGATTACTTTCAAAGATAAACTCTCTAATTCCTTTGTCCTTATGACACCGAACCTGCTTACCAAGTGTATATGATTCGTAAGCAAAATGTTTGCAGATATATCCATTTCACCTATAAGCCCGATCTTCCTCGACTCAGGGATGAACGATATTCCTTTCCTCAACCTCTCCTCTACAGATAGGCTTGCTATATCCTCGTTTTCAAACAAGATCCTCCCTTTAACAGGCCTCCTCAACCCTATAATGGTCTCAGCTAATTCCTTCTGGCCATTGCCTTGTATGCCCGCAACCCCTACAACTTCCCCGCTATGTATTCTCAAGGAGATCTCTTTCAGAGTGCTCTGTTCCTTATCGCCTTTCACTTCAATATCTTCTAGGATGAGGATTTCCCTAGAGAGATTGTTTGATGATGTTTTACCTGTTTGATTAAGCTCGGGTAATTCCTCCCCAATCATCATCTTCGCAAGTGTTGACTCATCAATGTTAGCTGTTTCAGCCTCTCCAACCTTTCTTCCTTTTCTCAACACTACAACTCTATTCGTCAACTCCTTGATTTCTCTCAACTTATGCGAGATGAAAATAACTGAAACACCGTTCTCACGTAGCTTTTTTATCAGTCTGAATAATTCCTCTATCTCAAGAGGGTTTAAGACGCTTGTTGGCTCGTCAAGTATTAGGATTTCAGCCCCAGTTATTAGTGATTTAATTATTTCAACCTTTTGCTGAGCCCCTATAGGTAGTCGAGCAACCGGTTCATCTAATGGGATTTGAAACCCCAGGGTTTTAAGAACTTCTTCCACCTTTCTACGTGTTTCATCGATGGATGCTTTTTTATCAATAGTGCTCATGAATAAGTGCATATTCTCCTTTACGGTGAATTCATCGATTAGCGAGAAATGCTGATATATCATCCTTATCCCATGCTTCAAAGCATCCCATGGACCGTGTAAGTTTACCTCCCGTCCTTTTATGTAAATCCTACCTGAGGACGGCTTTATCTCACCGTATAAAATCCTCATCAAAGTGGTTTTACCCGCGCCGTTCTCGCCGAGAAGCCCGAGTATTTCACCTGGGTATATTTCAATAGACACGTTATCCAGGGCTTTAACTCCATCAGGGTATGTTTTGCTTATGTTTTCAAGCCTCACAAGAGGCTCTTTCACCATTGATTCTAACCCGTAATCACTTTTTTGAAGGATATGGGGTTTGAGGGATAAAAAATTAGACCGATCCCTTAGAAAGCGCGGCGTTTAAATTGCCGTTGATCAATGCATCTATTATGCTGTTATATTCCTCGATGCTGACAGGGTCTTTGAAAGCTATCTCACCGCTCGCAATCTTCTGGTAAAGCTCGTTGTAGATTCCCCACGTGGATGAATCGATGTATTGTGTTCTAGTCTGGTTCACTATGGACACAACCTGGTCCACGGTGTAATCTTTCAGTTTGCCAACATCACGAGCCCATTCTGCGAACGTTCTCACACCTTCCAAATCCCATATACCCACACCTGACTCGGCAAGGCCGAGGACCTTGATTCCAGGCTCCCACTTCTTCTCAACGACCATTTTAATAGCTGTATACACGGCGACATCCACTCTTTTCGCACCGCTAAGTGGAATATACTCAGGAGCATACCACTCCTGGCTCGCATCCTGCCCTATTGCGAACGCCTTCCCCATTTGATTCTTATTCCAGTCGACAACAGCATCCATCATGCCTACGTGTGTATACCCGGCCAACCCGTATAATACCGGGGCTCCTTGCTGGAGCATCTGCCATGCAGTGTTGTAGCCTACCTGTGGATCCGTGAAAGTGTTGGTGTACTGCCATAAGAGGCTTACATTGTAGCCTGTCTTCAATTCAAAGTACTTTATTCCGAAGAGATACCCTATGTGGAACCTCCAGAGAGGCGGTATGCTCATCCCCGCTACGGCACCCACCTTGTTCGCGTTAAGGCTTTTAGCCATCCCCGATGCTAAAACCCCTACGAGCGCTCCAACCTCCTGCTCCCTGAAGAGTATGTCCACTTCATTATTTCTGTTAACAAATGTTGAAGCATCGATTAAAGCATACTTCTGGTTCGGATAATTATCAGCAGTTTTGTTGAGCGGGTCCGTCCACAGGAACCCGACAAGCACTATTAAGTCATACTCACCGCTCTCGGAGTAGGATCGTAGAACGTTTTCCATGTCGGCAACAGACCTGGGTGTTGTGTAATCCACTTTAACATTAAGCTCGTTCTTGGCTTTCTCAGCTCCCAGCCATGCCATGTCGTTGAAGCTTAAGTCTCCCCTGCCACCAACATCAAACAGGACGAGAACCTTAACCTCCTTACTAGGTTGTGTGCCGCCCTGGTAGAACCCTCCTAACATCACTACTGCAACACCTGCTATGACTACTATTGCAACAAGTACGAGGATTAGAGTTGTTCTAGCAATAGACTTCATCTTATCCACCATGTTTTAACGTGATAAAGGATTAAGTATATAATTATTATGGAATCATTGTTAAGCTACTCTTTTTGAAATCAATATTTATGAATCCTAAAGTAATGTATAGATCTAATGCCGGGGTGTTTGAATGAAGCTTCGCCATTACATTGTTGCCGGCATCCTGGTGATCTTATTGATGTATGTTATCCCCTATGCTTTCCTTCAGAGGGTTAAGGATGTAAGCCTTTTTACCTACTGGGCTGTTCTCAGCCTCACCTGGATAATTGTTTCCATCATCTATCTCTACAGGTGGGTGAGAGAATGAACTCAATCCACTTTATCGCTCTTCTCATCTACTTCGCCGTGGGAACACTCATCGCTTACGTGTCTAGAAGAATGGGTGTTAAATCAGCTTCAGACTATTACGTAGCAGGCGGGAGAATGGGCGCGTTGTTGGCTGCAGGAACTTATGCGGCGACCACTTACAGCGCGTTCATGATGGTGGGACTGGTTGGTTTAACATATCAAACCGGCGTGGGCGCTCTTGGTTTCGAGCTAGTGTATCTTGTTTCAACCGTGACTATTCTATCAACTCTGGGTTTTAAGATATGGAAGTTGGCCAGGACTAGGAAATGGATATCCCCGTCGCAAATGATAGGAGACCTGTATGGCTCTAAAATCCTTGCAGTCACAGTAGCAACCCTATACTTGTTCGCGATGATTCCTTACACCGTCGCACAGATCCAAGGATTGGGCGTCATATTCCAGGTAAGCGGTCTCGAGTATGCTCACGGCGTCATGATTGGAGCAGCCATAATCCTGCTATGGATTGTTCTCGCAGGGATTTGGAGCGTTGCATCAACGGATCTCTACCAGGGAATACTAATGCTTGCGGGAGGCTTGGTCTTTTTGTCCTGGACAGCATCCACGCTTACGCAGGCGGCAGACGTCTCGGAGGTTTTTGAAACTCTCGGGGATCAGGGATTTCTGGGATTAACGAGCTTCTGGAGCGTGCAAGTCTTCCTGGCGTACACTATTCCATGGGTGTTTTTCGCCATAACCAATCCACAGGTGGTATCCAGGCTTTATGTCCACAGAGACGTTAACGCTTATAAAAGAAGTGTAGCACTATTCTCTGCTTACGGCTTCATATACACGCTCATCGCGATATCCATTGGACTATTTGCTAGAATGCTGGCCATAGGCGGCTTAATACCGGAAAACTTGCCAAGGGATTCCGTCACACCGAGTCTTTTAAAACTAATGACCCCTGCCTTATCCGCTATTGTAAGCGTATCGATCATGGCGGCAGCCATTTCCACAGCTAACAGTATCGTTCTCTCAGTGTCGAGCTCAGTTTTCAAGGACATTTTAAACCGAGAGGAGAAATCACTGAGAGCCGCATTCATTATCAACCTGCTCCTAACACTCATCGCTTCCGGGCTCGCCATCCTGAGGCTTGGATACATAGTGGACTTATCAGTTCTCACCTCAGTTCTTCTGCTACCTCTAGCACCTATTACTTTGCTAGGTATTTGGAGACAGGGTAAGCTCTCCACAGCTTCGAGAATTGCTGCTGTCGCAGCGATTGTTACAGGAGCTGGAATAGGGGTCTACGGGTTCATAGCTTACGGAGCGGCTAAGACCTTTACAATGTCTTATCTCCACCTCCCCATCTCAGCATGGATTCTCTTATCCTCGACTATAATATTGGTTCTGGGGAGCATGGTTGACGAATTAAGGAGGAGGATTGAAAAATAAGGACTAAGTGTCTTGAAGCCTGCCGTTCAAATACTCACTGTATCCAGCGAGATCCAGTAATCCATGACCGCTGAGGTTGAACAGTATAACAGGCTTTTCATCTCCTTTAGTATATCTTCTAGCAATATCTATCACTGCTTTAACAGCGTGCGCACTCTCCGGGGCGGGCACAATACCCTGTGTTCTAGCAAACAGCACTCCTGCCTCAAACACTTCTCGCTGCGAGTAGGCGATAGGGTTTACAATCCCGTTTTTCACTAGCACGCTTAGTGTTGGAGCAACCCCATGGTATCTAAGCCCTCCTGCGTGAATAGGCGGGGGCACGTAGTCGTGTCCGAGCGTGTGCATTTTCAGCATTGGCGTTAATCCTGCGGAATCCCCGTAGTCATACCTGTACTCACCTATCGTCATTGAGGGTACCGCTTTTGGCTCCACGGCTATGAAGACGGTGCTTGCTTTCCCCGATAGCTTGTACGGTATGAAGGGGTATGAGAGGCCTGCGAAATTACTGCCTCCTCCAACACACCCCACTATGTGTGATACCTCCTCGACACCTATTCCAATACTTTCCAATTGTTTCAACGCCTCCATACCTATGACTGACTGGTGTAGTAGCACGTGGTTTAGCACGCTCCCAAGGCTATACTTAGCCGTGCCGTGGCTCGATAACACATCTTCGATTGCTTCCGAAATAGCAATCCCCAAGCTACCAGGGTGGTTAGGGTTTTCCTCAAGATATTTTCTCCCAACACGTGTTAGCGAACTAGGACTCGGATAGACTTCTGCTCCATAGGTTTCCATTAAGATCCTCCGCAAGGGTTTCTGGTTGTAGCTCGCCCTCACCATGTAGACCCTGATCTTAATTCCGAAAAGACTTCCTGCTAGGGATAGCGCGCTACCCCATTGGCCCGCCCCTGTTTCAGTACATAATCTCTCCACCCCTTCCTTCATATTGTAGTATGCTTGAGCCACCGCGGTATTGAACTTGTGGGAGCCTGCTGGGAGGACGCCTTCATACTTGAAGAATATCCTTGCACTGGTTTTCAGAGTTTTTTCAAGATTCCTCGCTCTTATGAGGGGGGTTGGCCTACCTGCTTGTGCATAGTGCTGGAGTATTTCATCGGGGATTTTGATATATCTTTCACTAGAGACTTCCTGCCTGACCAGCTCCCTGGGAAATATTTCTTCAAGAATTTCGGGTCCTGCAACCTGCCCGTTGGGAAGGATTGGTGGAGGCAGGTTTTCGGGAAGGTCGGGAATTATGTTATACCATTGCGTAGGGATGATGGACGAGTCCTGCGAAGCTTTCAATACCATTCCAACATGGTCCCACCACGAGTAGCTGAGGATCAAGTCACCAAGTATAAAAGCTTTACGGTATCCAATATCTGAGGCTTAAAATTACGATAATGTTTCGCAAAAGATAGTATTGTCCAGCTTTAATGTGTTAATGGAATGCTATGGCTCCTAGGAGAGGTAGTGCGAGAACCGTTGGGATGGTGAGGATGAACGTAATGTATGCAACAAGGTCAGGTCTCCACCCGTATTTTGACGCCATTAGAGTGTTTAAAACAGCGGGCGGCATTCCTGATACTACAGCTAGCTGGATTGACTCGATCCATGAGAATCCAACGGATAATGCGAAGCATACTGCTACGACAGGAGCGATGATAAATCGGTACAAGACCGTTACTAGTAACGGTTTCTTAACCATGTCGGATGTGATCCCACCTAGCTGCAGTCTTAAGCCGAGGACAAAAGTTGCTAAGTAGCTAAGGATTTTAGGTGCCCACCAGAGCAGGCCTGAGACATATGTGCCGGGATGCCCCAGCTGGTTAAAAAATACTCCTATGAGAAACCCTATCAACGCGGGGAGTTTCAAGATTTTAAGCAAGTCAATCTTTTTCAACGCGATGAAATCGGGTATTAAAACATTAAAAGTAAGGGTTGCCAGCCCCAGTATTGACGCTATTTTCACATCACCGAACAAGGCGAGGCTGACCGGAAACCCTAGGAAAACCGCGTTGGGAAAGAGAACGGTGAGAAGGGCCGCATTTCTCACATCATCTCTCCACGTCCTGGATATGTACTTGAATGATAAGCCTGCTACAGCGATGTATAAGGCAAATGATGCTACTATTAAAACATCGCTTTCCGCAAGGCTTCTGGTTGAAAAAGTATATATGAATGCTAGCGGAACGAGTAGATAATATACAGCATTAGTTAAGAGGTTGGTGAAAGCATCAAATAATTCGCGCCGGGTAAAGAATCTCTGGTAAGCTGTTTTCGCTAAGAATGCGGATAGAATTATAGCGACAAGTATGAATGAATCGTTCATATCCTCTCGCCCTCATCCCTCCTTGACCAGGTATTCATCCCCTCCCCAAATCTCCAACGGCGAGGCTGTAGAGTAGATCAGGGTGTTTTCAGCATTGTAAACGCTCACATTAGCCGGCACGGGCATAGCCTCTTCAAGATCGCTAATCATGCAGACCCCCTGCGTGAATAAGCACTGGTAAACCTTTTCTGTTCCAATAGGCTTTACCACGATTTTATATCTATCAGGTAACCCGGTGAAGAAGACCTTATTGCTCACTGTGAAGTAGAAGTGCTCCCTAGGAATCGTCTCGCTGCTACCGTCAGGCCTGACCCAGCCCAGGGTTATTTCACCGAACCTGAGGCGGTTGTAGTATAAGAGCCTTATTTGGTGAAACCCTTTTAGAAGCTTGATCTCTCGGCTCATGTGTAAACGGCTCGGCTGATCATACCATTCGTTTATTATCAGCTCCTGATTAACCCAAAACTTGCATCCATCGGAAGATATGACGTAAAACGCGTACTTTCCAGGGTTCTCGACTTTGAGAAAACCCTTCCACTCAATCATGAAGTATTCTGGGGGTACGTTAGGATGCGGTTTATCAGTGTAGACGAAGCTCACATACGGGGAGACCGACTCTGCTATTGGGGTTAATCCAGTAGTATCTTCCGGGGGCTTGTTGCCTTTCCATGTGTAGAATCTTGTTAAAAGACCGTTGAGCAAACCGCTTTTCGTTTTTACTAACACATAGTTTGGCAAATAATACCCCATAATATCTTAATACGTTGTAATTAAATATAATTATCTCAGGCGATTTCAAATGGTTACGATAGGTCCTGGCTTACTACCAGAGCTTGTAAACACTTCTCCATTGTTGAGAAAAGCCTATGAAGCAGTAGTTTCCGACCCGGAAGTCCCTGTTTTATGGGAGCTTTCCAACATTATGGCTGTTAAGAGGTTGAAATATAATGATCATGGACCCGTGCATGCTCATATCGCAGCAGGTGCCGCGCTAAGTATTTTTCACCTACTAATTAAGAAGGGTATTACTCCTAGTTTGATTAAAGATGGAGTGTTAAACAATGTGGAACACGCTATGCTGGTGCCTCTTCTAGCAGGCCTTCTCCACGACATAGGTAATAGTGTTCACAGAGACATGCATGAGAGGATTGGAGCAGTATTAGCGATTCCGATCGTAGACAGGGTTTTGAGACACATCATCAAGGATGAGCGGGAAGTGTTAAGGCTTAGGCAGGAGGTCTCCCATGCCATATACTGCACAAGCTACGATGTTGAATGCTTGACGATTGAAGCGGGAACCGTTAAAGTCGGGGACGGCTTGGACATGGCTGAGGGGAGGGCTAGAGTTCCCTACAGGCTTGGAAGCGTGTCAATCCACAGTGTTTCAGCCTTAAGTATTAAGAAGGTTGAAATAGAGGAGGGGGTGCAGAATCCTATCAGAGTAAACGTTTATATGACCGAGATGGCTGGAATATTCCAGGTGGATGAGGTTCTCGTTCCCAAGATCAAAACAACTCCTCTCAGGAATCTTATAGAAGTCCATGCAATAATAGGTAGCGAGGAGGTTAAATCCTACCCGTAACTTCCATTACGAAAAGAATTGAATTGTAATGCTGAAAAGCCCGCAATCCTTAAATACTCACTCATTACTCATGTTTTAACGGTGCGGGGTATGTGGTTTAACACCGTTAAAACAGCATAGAACTCTACTAGCCGAGCTCTCCTCACCAGGGCCATGCCCGGTCAAACTCCTCGCCACCGTGGCCGGTAAAACAACGGATTCAATCATTCTCCGGGATATCTCAGGGTTTAAGGAGTTCAAGGTTAAAGGGGGAGTCGGAAGGGAGATTTTAAACCTGCCCTGCGAGACCTCAATATACGTTGAGGGATTAGTTAAAGGAGATTATCTCGAAGTTGAGAAGTACAGAGTAGTCCACCCCTCTAAGCTTGAATGTTGTGAAAAAGAATCTGAAGATGTTCGAGAATTCGCATTGAATTACTACGTGTATGCTGGGAGACCCAGGTATTTCAAAATTATTAAAACAATGTCTTCCCTGTCCTACTTAACAAGGAACGTACTAGTATCGGAGGGATTTACAGAGTTACAACCACCCATTATCGGCTGGAAGAGCGATCCCGGCTTGAGGGGTGCTGGTAAGGTTAAAGTAAGCCTTTATGGAAGTCAATACGAGTTGCACTCGAGCCTGATAATGTACAAGCAGATATACGCCAGTATTTTCGAGAGAATATTCTACTTCGCGAGGAACATTAGGGTTGAACCACTGGAAAATGCTTACACCGGGAGACATTTAATCGAGTTCACGCAGGTTGACGTCGAGGAAGCATTCACCAGTATGCCGGAGGCAATAGGCTTTGCCGAGTCCGTGTTGAAAAGAGTAGTGAGGGAGTTCCTAAACAGCAATGGAGACCTCCTTGACTCCTCAAGGATTGAGTGGCTTGATAAGACCTTCCTGTCCGAGAAATATCCAGTCGTCACGTACGATGAAGCCGTGAACTTGCTGGCTCGTAATGGTTTCGATGTTAGAAAAGGTAGCGAGCTATCTCACAAGGCTGAGGCGTTTCTAGGAGAGTACTATGGTATCCCGGTTTGGCTGACCGGTTTCCCTTCAACTGCTAGAGGATTCTACTATATTGAAAACGCGGAAAGACCCGGGTATAACGTTGACTGGAACCTGATACTTCCAGAAGGACATGGAGAAATACTAGACGGGGGATGCAGAGAGTACAGGGCTGAGGAACTAGTGAGGAGGATTCAAGCCTCGGGCGAGAACCCGGCAGAGTATGAATGGTTTCTAAATATTGCTTCAAAAGGATTTGTGAAACCTACTTGCGGATGGGGTTTAGGACTTGAGAGGTTGGTAAAAGCCTTCCATGGGCTAACCCATATCGGGTTCGCGACACCCCATCCACGGCTGCCTGGTATAATTGGTCCTTAACAGTTTTTTTATTATACGTAATTCTCATAATTAAATAAAGGTGGTTGTGTTGTTCGATCCCGAGGAGGTTAGAAAAGATTTTCCAATTCTCTCTAGAAAGATTAACGGTAGACCTTTAGTTTACTTTGATAACGCTGCCTCCACGCAGAAGCCTATCCAGGTAATTAACGCCATTGTCGAGTTTTACAGAAACCATTATGCTAACATACACAGGGGGTTGCACACGCTGAGCCAGGAAGCAAGTGAAATGTATGAGAAAGCACATGAAACCTTAGCCAAGTTTATCAATGCTTACTCATGGGAGGAAGTTGTCTTCTGCAACAATACCACCGATGCCATGAACCTGGTAGCTTATGCATGGGGTTTGAAAAATCTCAGAGAAGGTGATGAGATCGTTGCAACCATCATGGACCATCACAGCACCATGCTTCCCTGGAGGAAAATAGCGAAAATGAAAGGGGCTGTTGTAAAATACATAAATGTAACCCAGCAGGGCTACCTCGACTATGACTCCTTAAACACGATCATCACCCCTAAAACTAAGGTTATAGTCTTCCCTATCGCAAGCAATGTCCTTGGGACTATAAACAATGTTGAAGAACTGGTTAAGAGGGCTAGAGAAGTAGGCGCAATTGTTGTCGCGGATGGCGCTCAAAGCGTGCCTCACACGCTAACCGATGTGAGAAAACTGGGTGTTGACTTCTTGGGCTTCAGCGGGCATAAGATGCTGGGGCCTACCGGGAGCGGAGTGTTATGGGGGAGGAAGGATGTTCTAGAGGAAATGGACTTGTTCAAGGTTGGAGGAGACACGATTAGAGACGTTACTGTTGACGATACTGTATGGTTGGATCTTCCATGGAGGTTTGAAGCAGGTACGCCGAACATAGAGGCAGGAATAGCTCTAGGAGTGGCTGCTGAGTATTTAATGAAGCTGGGCATGGAGAATGTGCGTGAGCATGAGAAACAGCTTGTAGCGTATACTCTGAAAAGGCTGGGCGAGGAGTTCCCAGATGACATCAGGGTTTACGGCCCCAGGGACCCTGGTGATAAGACCGGTGTCGTCTCGTTCAACATCATAGGTTTAAACCATCATACTGTTGCTAAAGCACTAGACCTTTTCGGCATCGCGGTTAGATCCGGGATGCACTGTGCCCACCCCCTCCACTATTCTTTGAAGATAACATATTTGGAAAAACCGCCCTCGGGTTTGCCGGAGAAACCGGAGGATAGGCTGATTCTCTACGGTAGCGTGAGGGCTAGCTACTACATCTACAACACCTTCGAAGAAGTAGACTACTTCATTGAAACCCTGGGGAAGATAGTGAATCTCAAAGAAGCATTAAAGAAAGAGAAGCCGGAAGCAGTCTGCACGGGAAGCTGATGAGAAAATATTGGAAAAAAAGTATAGTGTTTAGGAAATGTTATTTAGCAGGCCCAATGATCCTGGCGAACTTCTTGTTGGTGTAGGGGCTAACGGCGAACGCGATCTTTATCTTGCCCCTCTTCGTCTCCTTCACGACAACCTCGTATTTGTCTGTCTCGAAGTATTTCTTCGCCTTTAGGTCGAAGAACTTGAGTTTCTCCATACCTATCCCCATTTAGGTTGTTTTCATGTATTATTATCTTGTATAGGATTTATTTAAACTTTGCGTTTTGCAATAATTTCATTAAATTAAACCAAATTATGTATGATTTTACATTAATAATTACTTTAAAATTTATTTTTAATAGGTTCTAAATACCATGATTCTCTTATTTCAAAGTTTATGTTATTATCATATACAGTGTTTAAATTTTAGAATACTGTTCTATTTTATGCGCTTCTCCGGAGGTTGAGTAGGATTGTTGGTAAGAATTTGTATTAATATATGGGCCAAATAGTGTCGGGTTCTTTGCAGATGCCGGTTCTGCTGTAAACCTCCCAGGCGGCTTTTTCAACCTCCTCAATTATTTTTTCCTCGTCGATTGTGAGTAGTTTTCTATCATACATTACGAGCTTGCCATCTATTATAGAGTGTTTAACATCGCTACCTGAGGCCGCATAAGCCAGGTGTGATACAGGATTAACAAGGGGGTGTAGATGGGGAACCCAGTAATCCAAGACTATTATATCTGCCCTCTTTCCCTTTTCAATACTGCCTACCATGTGGTCTATCATCAACGCCCTAGCTCCGTTAATGGTTGCCATTTCAACAACTTGCTCTGCACGAATAGCCTCCGCGTTCAGGGTCCTCACAGGTTGGAGCAGTGCAGCATGCTTCATCTCCCTCATAAGGTCATACGTGTTATTGCTCGGCCCACCATCAGTTCCTAATGCAACGTTCACCCCTGCTTTCAACATTTCAGAAATCCTTGCCGCCCCGCTAGCCAGCTTCATATTGCTCGAAGGATTATGGCTTACCGTTGTACCGGTTTCACTCAACAATTTTACCTCATCATCTCCAACCCAAACCACGTGTACCAGTACGACGTTTCTACCTGTGAGACCGAGCCAGTTCGCGAATTCAACTGGTTTTTTACCAAAGCTTTTCAAAGTATACTCAACATCCTCTCTGACCTCGGCCAGATGCATGGTGATTCCCGTGTTTAGTTCGCGGGCTTTTTCAGAGATTTTCCTATATAATTCGAGGCTTACCGCTCCCGGCGTTCGAGGACCAAACCATATCCATATCCTATTGCTCAACCCGTTATACTTATGGTAAAGCCTTAGAGTATCGTTAAAACTGGTATCACCGGGCTCTACGAGACCCTCGTGGAGAATGTTTTCCTCTAATGCATAGCCTTTAAGATCCATTACGTGCCTAGCAACCGCAGCCCTTATGCCGCTGTCGTGTAGAAACTCTATTATGTTGTCGGGCCCGTAGCGCCCAACGAGCCCTGTTTCCAAGAAGGCTGTTGTACCTGTTTTAAGCATCTCCGCTACGACGAGCTTCGCTGAGGCAAGGGCTTCCTCGGGCTTATAGCTTCCCTGGAGAGGCCACACTCGGTTCTTCAACCATTTTATTAAGGGCAGGTAGTCGGCGCAGTGTCTTATCAACCCCTGTGCTAGGTGGACGTGGGTGTTTACTAGACCCGGCATTATGATATCTCGCTCAGCCTCTATTACGATGTCGCTGAAGCTTTTATAACTGGGATCTAACTCCTCTTTCTTGCCAACATCTATAATGATTCCATCGCTGATCGCGACGGCACCGTTTTTAATTATTCTTCGGTTTGAATCGAGTGTTAGAACCCATCCTCCCCTAACATAAATATCTGCCATTTTTATCATCTAAGGATTATTATTTGTGGGAAAAATTTATAAAACAACAAGGTTTAAATGTATAAGCAAAAATAAGGTGGTGCGTTGGGCATCTTCTTCACACGCTACAATATTGAAGAGAGAAGTAGACTAGTAGAAGCAGCGGCGGGTAGGCTCCCAGCCGATATAGTCATAACCAATGTCAACATCATCCTCCCCCATACAGAAGAGATTCTCGAGAAACACAGCATTATCGTAAAGGATAGGAGGATAGCAGGAGTTGTTGAGGACGAGTCGATTTCAAAACACATTTCCAGGGAGACACTGATAATAGATGGTTCAAACGACTATGTGTTTCCCGGGTTCATAGACCTTCACGTCCATATTGAGTCGTCACTGCTTGACCCGGTGGGATTCTCTAAAATAGCTCTTAAACATGGAACAACCACGGTTGTAGCCGACCCTCATGAAATCGCCAACGTGCTGGGAGTTCAAGGCGTGGAGTTGTTTGTGAAGGCTTCCGCGAATCTCCCATTGAAGATATTGATAGATCTCCCGAGCTGTGTTCCAGCAACGGATCCTGCTTTAAGACTTGAAACCACGCCACATGTGATATCGGACATGGAGATTGAGCAGCTGGCATGTTTCGACAACATTGTCGGCCTTGGAGAAGTTATGGACTTCCTCAGCGTTACTAATGCTTCAGATAAGGTATTGAGGAAGTTGAAAGTAGCAAGCGACAAGGGGTTGATCGTTAACGGGCATGCTCCGTTGCTAACCGGGAGGTTGCTAGACGCGTACATTTCCGCCGGCATAATAAGCGATCACGAGTCAACCACTTATCATGAAGGCTTGGAAAAGCTGAGGAAGGGTATGTGGCTTTACATAAGGGAGGGTAGCGCTTGGAGAGATCTCGGGGAATTGTCCAAAATCTTGCTGGAAAAGTCAAACTGCGAATTGTGCGCTTTCGTAAGCGACGACGTCAATGTTTACGACCTGTTCACGCAGGGACATGTTGACAGAATAGTTAACCTCGCCATTGAGTACGGTCTTGACCCTATCAAAGCGATAAAATACGCCACGTTTAACCCGGCCATTCGCTTACACATGGAGGAGCACATAGGAGTCTTAGCACCTGGGAGGATAGCTGATATAGTGTTCTCTAAAAACATAAAAGAGATTAAACCCCATACGGTTATCAGCAACGGGGACATAGTCTATTATAAAGGGGAATTGAAGAAGACTTTTCCACGGTACAGGTATCCTGAAGAAGCGCTCAACACGGTTAAACTCGGCCCCTTCTTGGAAAACCCGAGCTTCACACCTCGCGTCGGTGAATTCAACGGGGTTGCCCGTGTCAACACTATTAACGTACAACCAGGGTCTGCTTTAACGAAGAGAACGGTGGAAGAGCTAGCTGTGGAGGACGGTGAGATACGGAGTGATCCTTCAAGAGATATCATGTATGTTGCTGTTGCGGACAGGCACAGTGGTTCTGGAGGCTTTTCAATAGGTTTCATTAAGGGATTAGGGTTTAAGGCTGGGGCTATAGCACAGTCGATCGCTCATGATACTCACAACTTAATAACAGCTGGATGGAATCCGCAGGATATGAACGTAGCCGTCAAAGAAATTGCTAGAATACAGGGGGGAATAGTTGTCGTGGATGATGGGCAAGTAATAGCTGAGATACCTTTAAGACTAGCCGGTTTAATGAGTATTGAGGAGCCTGAAGAGGTTTTCAAGAAATATGTCAACATGGTAGAGGTTCTTCGCGAAAAATACGGGCTGAACTTTGAGTCTTACTTCATGACGCTCGCGCTGATTTCTCTTCCAGTAATACCGGAGATCAGAATCACGGATAAGGGACTGGTTGACGTTTCAAAGGGTAGTTTAATACCGCTTGTTGAGGAGGTTCTCAAAGCCTAGGTTTCTCACCACTTTCTTCTTTCTCAATTCTTACATATTTCGTTTTGTTACTTACAATATCGCTTCTACCAGGATAATCTTCTATTATAACAGTATACTCTACTAGACCATCTTTAGCCTTGTTAAGCAGATCCAATACTCTGTCACACTCACTGTCGTTTTCACCCCGAGACTCGCAAAGGAAGGAGGTTTTCTCAATTAAATCCATGATTAAACCTTCAATAGTGGTGATGAAGCCCTGGGAGAATGGTCCCGGGGAAATCTCTATGTTGAATTCAGGTATCAAAACCCTGGAGCCGCCGGCCCTTATCAATAATGCTCTTTCATCGCCTGGTTTTTCAACCTTATAAATAATCTTCCTCGGTTCACTAATTGATAAGACGCCGATGTCGCGCTTCCTGAAACCGCATTTATCACAGGTTAAGACCGAGATCAATATGTCGCCATAATACGGTACATTATGGATGTAATCCTCCACTAATGCTTTCTGACTACAAACAGGGCATTCAACCTCATACTCCGCTATTTTCACCGGCTCACTCATCGAGGCCTCCCTTCTTTTTCCTTGCTGTAATCATATGTGAACCATCACACGAAGGTGCTTTAAAAAATGCAGCCCCCAATCCTTCTCTACACGTGGCTACGGTAACCTTCCTCACACAGGCCTGAGTTATAATAGGCTGTAAAAGGCGAGACCTTTCAGCTTTCGGTAAATATATTGAACCGTGAAGCACTTCTCCACTCTCCTTATACAAGGTTGTCAGCGACTCATCCCCAAAGGCTTGTGAAAGTCTTTTAAGACTATCCCATCTAGCCTTATAGGTAGATGTTACAATGTGTTGGGCTCCGGCATCAACTACAGCGTCAACCAGCTCTTTAAGCTCTAACGGGTCATCATTTATTCCAGGTATCACGGGGTCTATTCTGGCTCCAACAGGAATACCGTGCTCTCTCAAATATTGAATGGTTTTCAACCTCTTATCCGGTGGTGGAGCCCCAGGCTCTAACCTTCCCGAGATTTCACGGTTTAACGCGGTTATGGTTATCATCACGGCCGCGGGCGCTCTCGCCAGAATATCCACATCTCTCTTAACTATGTGTGATTTCGTTGTTATCAACATCTTCATACCATGCTCGTGGAGTAGTATGAGCGTCTTTCTCGTCAGCCCAGCCCATGCTTCAACAGGTGGATAGGGATCGCTGCTCGTGCTTAACTCTATAATCGAACCTTGCTCCACCTTTGTTAAATCGGTTTTCAACATTGCGAGGAAGTTGTTCTTTGGGTTGCTTGGTTTTCTCCCTATGTAAGGTGTTGCGTAACAGTAGAGGCAGAAGTGAGAGCACCCGGTGTAAGGGTGTATTGAATATTTGAAAGGGCAGGTACATAAAGGAGATTTCCACGGGTCGAAAACCCTTAACACGCGCATGCTTGTTTTTACGGATCTTGTTTTCAAAACACTAACCCCTGGTTGCCCGGATCCTTGATAATGTGCCCCGCCCGACCGTCCTCCATCATATCCATCCCCTCTCAAAGGGTCTCTGGGAGGCGTGGGAAGGCGGGGCATTAAAATATTACTGTAGACGCTCTATTAACCCTTACCGCTTTCTTAACGCTTTTAAGTTTACTTAGAAATAGTTTTAAGAGGGATTGAATGGTTTCCGGCATTACAAGAGATGCAATGTACGAGATTGTTAATTTCATTGTCAAATCCATTGACTTAATAGAAGACTATAGTAAGGAAAACATGATTAGCTTGCTCACCTCTGCCAGGAAAGAGAATAAGAGGGTTTTCGTGATAGGCGCGGGGAGAAGTGGACTAATAGCCAGGGCCTTCGCTATGAGACTGCTACATTTGGGTTTCAACGTGTATGTGATAGGTGAAACCATTCTACCAAGAGCTTCTCCAGGCGATATCTTGATAGCTATATCAGGTTCGGGTAGGACGAAACTTGTGGTAGCGGCAGCTGAAGCTGCCAAAGGAGCGTTGATGAAAGTAGTAGCCATTACCACATACCCAGACTCTCCTCTCGGCAGGTTGGCTGACATAGTTGTCAGGATACCTGGCAGAACCAAGATGGCTGTTGAAGAAGACTATATTAGCAGGCAGATTCTAGGTATTCACGAACCTCTCGCACCGTTAGGAACACTCTTCGAGGACACGACGCTAATATTTCTTGACGGTATAATCGTTGAGTTAATGAACAGGCTCGGCATAACTGAGGAGGAGTTGATGAACAGGCATGCAAACATTGAGTGAGCAGTGAACCGTTCACGAATTCATTAAAAGATAGTTAAACCTGTTCAAACATATTTACACAATGGCGATATGTATGGAAGAAAGAGAAGGCAGGGAGAAACCTTCCCCAGAAATAAAAGTAAAGGTTGAAGAAACCGATGTTGAAGAGTTGCGAGAAGTACTGAACGCGGTCACGCCATTTCTCGAGAAGCTGAAGGATTGGATAAAGGAAATCATTGGAGTGTTCACCAGCGGGCTGGACGGTAAAAAGCTCGGGGAAGACATAGGAAAATTCTACCAGGAGTTGAAGGCTCAAGGCCTTCCGGAAGAGTTGATTATTGAGATGGTAAAGGATTATTACAAGAGAAGGATGGAAATAGTCCCCTCACTTGAGAAGCTGATTGAAAGCTTAACCAAGTTAAAAGAGCTTAGGAGAGAAGAGGAGGAAGAAGAGCGTAAAGAAGAGAACCCCAGTCGTGGCTGATTTTCAAGTTATCGAGGGATTTAATGACTCTTGACGAGAAGATCGAAGTCGTTATTGAGTTGTTGACAAGAGTGTTGATGAAGCTGGAGAGGCTTGAGAATGAGCTAAGTAAGGCAGGTGCTGACCCGGCCTTGTACCAAATCTCGCTGGAATTAGCCACTCTTTTTTCAAAACCAATCATGGAGACGCTTGAGGCGGCTAGAAGGGTTTACTCAATTATTGCAGGGTTCACGGAAATCGACCCTATCAGCAAGGCAGTTATATACGTCTTATCGGCTTGCGAGCCTTATACTATCTCGGAGATCACGAGGAAGGTTAGAGATCTGAGAGGTTCTTCCTCAAGAAGGATAATAAGCGATAGGCTAAGAGGGCTTGAGGCTAGGGGGATAGTGATTAATATCGGCTCTCCTCAACGACCCCGATTTACACTAAAAGCATGCATGGATGATAATTATGGGAAGGAAGCTTAGAAGTCTTGCGAAGACTGGGATGATCCTGGGGTTCATAGCGGATGCCCTGGGAATATTGATTTATTTAGTGATGCTGGTTTTCTACGCGTACCTGCTCCTATTCGGTAAATACCTTGTAAATAGATTATTGTTGTCGATAAGTTTATACAGGTTTAAGGTTCCAAGAGAAGTTAGAGGAGATATTCTGAGAGTCTTCGATGAGAAATGGTTTAAGAGCTTGGGCTTCGGAGCCCTTATTTATAAGCTTGTCAGAGATTGAGCATTATTTCGGTGTCATAATGAGGAATCAAATACTGATCGTTAAAGCCATGGTTATAGCAGCTGTTTACACGGGCTTGACAGTGATTTTAGGAGTCCTGTCCTATGGAGAACTCCAATTCAGAATTAGTGATGCAATGCTACTTCTCCCACTGCTTCAAGGGTTTGGCGCGGAGGCTGTGCTAGGATTGACGCTGGGTGGTTTTCTCGGAAACATTACCAGCCCCTTCCAGCCGTGGGATTTGATTTTCGGGCCATTAACAAACGCTCTTGCATCAGCCTTCGTGCTTGCGATAGGTAGAAAAATCAATGCCAGGGCAATATTTAAACACTTGATGAGTACTATAGTAGCATCTTTAACAATAGCGTTATTAGTAGGCTATGGAGAATTACATTTGGTCTATGGACTACCCTTGATCACCGTGTTATATGTTTTCATTAGCGAAGTAGTAGTGATAGGGGTCATCGGCTGGACCGTGATAAAATCCTTGGAGAGGTACATAAAGAGATGAATGAGATTGTAGCGTCAGATCTAGCAATAGGGTACGACAAGAGTTTCCCTCTTTTAAAAAATCTGGATTTTAAACTAACAAACGGTGTGTACGTTCTCTTAGGAGCCAACGGCTCCGGCAAATCAACTCTTTTAAAAACAATAGCAGGGCTCCTCCCCCCTCTTCAAGGGGAAATATACGTCAATGGTTTCAAACCCTACCTGTTGAAGAGAAAGGAAGCGGCAAAATTAATCGGCTACGTCTGGCAAAACCCTTTCCACGGTTTCGTGGAGCCCACCGTTGAAAGAGAAATATTGTTCATCAGCAAGCAGACCGGTGTAGAAGTTAACTGGAAGCTCATCCATAAGCTTGTCCCCTTGGAGCTATTCGAGAGAAGCCCTTTCACCCTAAGCGGTGGTGAGGCAAAACGTGTAAGCCTTGCCAGCGTTATCGCACTAGACCAACCTATTTGGCTTTTAGATGAGCCATTTAACGAGTTGGATTTCTCAGGGGTGAAGATCTTCACAGGCATAATCAACTATGCCCGCGCGAGAGGCAAAATAGTTGTTATTACAACACATTACCCCAGTCTAGCAGATCTTGTAAAGCCTGACTACTACCTGTTGATCAACAGGTCAAGCGGCACACTCGTAATAGACAAGTGGAGCAACCTAAGCGATGAAGAGTTAGTAGGAAATGAAGTGATCCCGAGGGTGCTTAAATCTGAGCTTACTGATTAAGGCTATTAAACATCAGGAGGTTAAAAGCCTTGCTCACCGTGAAGGTTTACTCGTGTTAAAGAGTTTCCTCCTACTCCTCTCCTATATCTCAATAATGATTAACTCGTTCGAGTTTTATTTAGCACTTATTTTCTCATCAATAATGATTATGCTAGCAGGAAAAGCTTACAGGATATTTTTGGAGTCCATTGGAGTCTACGGGCCGGCAGCCCTCCTGATATACCTGGTGAACTTAGCCTTCAACACTATCTCGTCGAGAACTTTTGACATCCTGCTCTACGGTTACACGGTGTTTATAGGGATGGTGATGATTGTTTCAACAACACCGAGGAAGCAGTTTTTAAGAGTGCTTGAAAAAATTAGGCTTGACGTAGTGTTTTTCATGACTCTCAGCATCCTAGAGGAGTTTGATGAGATGGTGAATTCCAAGAAGGCGAGAGGGTGGGATGCTGGTTTAAACATTCTGAAATACTACGTTATAATAGTGGATGCCATTAAATTGTCAATTGTGAGATTGAAGAATGTGGAGGAATCGCTCCTGGCTAGAGGAGTTGAAAAATTTTAAAAAATAATGAACCTTCCATTCTCATATATTAGGACACCGTCAGCGTATACTCTGCCTTTACTCATATCCTTGATCAAATCCCAGTGTATTGACGATACGTTTTTACCGCCTGTTTCAGGATAGGAGGCTCCGAGAGCCATGTGAATCGTTCCGCCAATCTTCTCGTCGAACAGTATCTCTTTCGTGTGCCGGGTAATATTGTAGTTAAGCCCGAACGCTATCTCCCCAAGCCTTGAAGCCCCTTCATCCGTGC
>NZ_DBOUKL010000033.1:0-13535 GCF_059755995.1 Thermosphaera sp.
ATACTACTGATCACGGCCAAGATAATCGCTACAGCGGTAACGGTTAAGGGCGGAGGGTCCGGTGGATTGTTCCTGCCCACAGTTTTCATAGGCATTGTCTCAGGAGCCCTCTTCACACAGCTGCTAAACCACTACGGGCTCCCTGTTGAACCAGGGCTCGTAATAGCCGCGATGACGTCGAGCATGCTGGCAGCCTGCAACAAAACCCTGGTAACCGGGGTGATTCTCTCCCTCGAAGTATTCGGCTTCGTGAACGTGATACCCGCACTATTATCCTCGCTAACAGCTTACGCGCTAACAATTAACTGGTCGATCCATGAAAACCAGCTGGCGGACAGGGCGGAGTCTATGGCCGCGGAGAACCAGCTGAAGAACACGGGTTAGCAACTTCCTCGTCCCCAAACTGTGCACTCCCTGCTTGATCAGCTCTTGCTCTTCAGCCGGCTTATCATCAGCCAGTACTCCTTGTCATTGAATAGTGTTTCAGCCTCGTTTTCAACCTTGTTCAGTATTCCCTTAGCACCCTTGGATATAAAGCTCGAAATCTCCCCGGCGTTAACCATTCCCACACCGAGCGGGTTCGGGGGAAGCCCCACTCTCCCAATGCTTGCCTTGGCGAGGAGCCATGCCCCGATCACCTCTGGCCTCGATGCCTGCACCAGGCTGTCTGCTGTAAGCTTCCTGTTGGAGAACCAGTAGAGCTCTCTTGTGAAGGCTACTGCTAGGGTCCTCCTAAGCTTGTCAACCCATTCATCGTAAAGCTCCCCAGCCTTCCCCCTCACCTCTCCGAGAGCTTTGTCAACATCCACACGGGTGAGAGGAGCCCTGTAAACAGCCTTGGCGAAACCCTTATCAAGCACAGGCTCCAGCGACCCCCACAGCACCACGAGGCTGGAGGCGTAGGAGCTGTGCATCACGCTCGTCATGAAGGACTCGGCAAGGTCTCCGGGGGGCTGTAGACCCCTCCCCTCCAGCACGGCTTCAACCTCCCACGGCTCCAAAGGATCCGCCGCGGCCGGCTCACCGTTAACCAGGAGCCAGGGCACGCTCCAAGCCTTCTTCTCGAAACCAACCCCTGGCTTATCAGCTACCAGGATTCTTAAACGGTTTAACAAGCCTTTCTCGCTGAGTGTTTTCACCAGCCTGTAGCTTGAGAAGCATGTTGGATGTACAACCAGCTCGACAGTGCTCACAGGGATCAACCATTTAGTATTTACTATGAATCCGCTTTAATAACTAGCTACAGTGCTTAAGCATTGCGCTGCCGGAGGATTACGGGGAGGCGTTCGCCAGTAGTTTTCGCGGAGGCTTGGAAGCTTTCCCAGCCCTCAGTAAACCCAGTTTTTAAAAACCGGGTGATCCTTCAAATCCTCGAACAGCCAGACCATTCTGTCAACATACCAGAGCTTCCCAAGATACGCGGTGATGCAGCCTGCCACGGTGGTCAAGGGCTCGAGCGCCACTACCCCGTAGAGCAGGAGGATGGCTCCTGCAAGGCTCAGCATTGTCAAGGTGAATGCGGCCTTGACATGGTGCTCCGGTATTTCAACACAGTACTCCCTCCTGCTCACCATTATCCTCTCGCCGAAAACACCCCTGCTAGCCCAGCTACGGGTTGAACGGGGCTTCGGGAAAACCCTGGGGTTTAGAAACGTCCACGCCGCGATCACCGCTAAGGGGATTAGGAAGAACCAGCCTATCCACGCGCGAGACCAGCAGGCAATTGTGAAGAGTAGTAGGAGGGGAGCCTGGTTGCGAAGCTCCAGGGATTGGCATGCCTCATCCTTCATCCTCATCGCAGCCGATGTCTTACCCAGGATTCTCCCGAGTATTCTATCAACCACGCTCTCCCTGTACTGTGTGCAAGCACTGCTCGTTTTGAAAACCCTGTTTAACAGGTTCAGATGAGACAGGTTTTCTCATCCCTTCCGCGTCAAGCCCGTTTCCTCATCATCGCTTAAATCTTAGTGTTTAAAGGGTTTTAACCCTAGTCTATCCAATCCTTCTTCTCAATCTTCTCCGGGATGTAGCTGTCTGCTAGGAATTTAAGCCCCTTACTAGCCATTGCCTCGATCTCGAGCTTGCTGAGGGTTTTGAAGAATATGCAGAGCTCCCTAACCCATTCGGGGCTTCTGAACCAAGGGTAGCCTGTCAACCCCTCCTTCCTCTTCTTAACCTTGCTCTTCAAATCACCCTCGTCCATGCAGACTTCGGCTACCTCGTAGCCGACGAGCTCGACAGCTCTTTCAACATCCTTCTGCTTAGCCTTGATAATATAGTTCCTCCTCTCCTTCTCATCGAGATAGGCTTTCTTACCGTGAAGCCTTGCCAGGGATGATTTCGAAATCCCTGGGAAGCCCTTGTCAAGCCTTGCCAATACCTCGCTGAACGGGGCGTCCCCGAAGACATCGGTCATCATCACCCCTATGAACTTCGCCCCAGGGGTTGCAAGCCTCTCGCTCTCGTAGGACAGGGTTATACTGCCTATTTTGAAAACACTGTAGATGTAGTACCCGTAGGGGTCGCTGTCGGCGAGCACGTACACGGGGAGCTTCAACTCCTCGCTAAGCCTTCTCACAAACCTCCTGGTAGCCCTGTCCGGCTGCCCGGCGCTGGTAACCAGTACCGCCTTGTTCTTCCTCCAGAAACCATACCTGTGGAGCTGTTGGAACACAGCATCCTTCTCCACCACGAGCACGTACTCGGCGTCAACATCCTTGAACTCTATCAGGTCCGGCGTGGGCTCGATCGAGTATGCCCCGTGCCCCATCCTGCTCAAGTCTATGGTGTCGTCACCGCTCCTTATCACCAGGTTCCCGACAACCTTCCCCTTCTCCTTGCTGAGGATGAGCAGCTCCTCTCTTAAAACGTTGAGGAAGACTTCAAGATCTCTTATAACGCTGTCAGACTCCTTCTGCTCCTCCCAGCTGTTCTCATGCACCACCTTCCCGTCAATATCCCTGTAGGAGATGGTGTGCTTACCCCTGTAGTAGAGGTCACGTATCGTAGGGTACTCGTTGTTGACCAGGGAGTCGTAGATTATCGAAGCCATCAGCATTGTCTGCATGAACTTCCTTGCCTCGTTGATATCGGTGAAACTCCTCTTCAACGTCTCAGGGCCGAGCAGTAGTAGCTTGTGCCTGTGGTCGTAGATCGTGTTGGAGAGTGTTCTCTTAGGCATTACGAGAACAGGCCTCTCCCCTTTAAGGATTAGCTGGGATATTTCGAGAAACCTCCTCCTCATAAGCTCGCTAGCCCTTGCCCTTGCCTGCAGGTCCGCCTTGGTAACCATAAACCCCTCCCTCAAGTACCTATCTCGACTGTTTCAAGGCTCTTGACAACCTCCTCCAGGGGTATCCCAGCCCTTTTAGCAACTATTTCAGCAAGCCTCTGCTCGAGGAGATCCTGGTTGATCCCGTCCTCCCCTCTCACGATCGTGTGGAGGCTTCTAGCTATCTCGGGAATATACTTGGCGAGGAGTACAACCCTTCTCTTAACCTCCTCCTCCCTAGCCTTCCTCACCAGGTATATCTTCAGCTTGCGCAAAACCTCCATTAAGGCAAGCCTTATCTCCCTCCTGATCTCGGGCACGTCGGCAATGCTCTCCTTGCCAACTCCTTTGAAAGGTATCTTAGTGCTGCACACGTGCACCAGGACCACGAGGGGTGCTGGGAAAACTATCGAGTAGTTAGCCCAGTTAACATCCTCCTTGACGACGAAGGTTGTCACATCGCTGCCCTCGTCGTAGAGGAGCGGTATCTTGTTAGCATACCTGAGTATTACAGGCTTATCCGCCTCGCCCAGGGGCGTGCCTCCCCCGTAAGCAATCCCCGCCTCCACGATGAACGGGTGGCCGTGGTAGACCTGCGGCCTCCTCGTCACGGCTTCAACGAACTCCGGCTTGAACATTCTCGACAAGCCTGCCACGATAATCTCCCTCCCTAGCGGCGAAATAGCCTTGGCTGAGGGGGGCCTGAGGTTTTCAAACCCCTTGATAGCGTTCACAATCCTGAGCAGCTCATCCTCGCTCAGGGAGCCCGCCGGCTTCGAAGGGTCAACCCCGGCCCTGCTTAAAACCTCAGTGGCTGTTGACTCCCCAACGCTCTGGAAGTTCTTGATCAACAGGTCTTTAACGGTTTCCGAGGTGTTCAAATCCCTCATCTGCTTCAACATCTCGAGGTCGACGCCGAAGGGGTGTGGCTTAACCTCCACCGGGGGCCTGGGCAGGATGCTTATCGCCCGGGGGTAGTAGATTATCTCGTTCTCCGGGGTTATGAATATGATGTTCGCGTATGGGGTGACCACTACTGAGCGCTGCAGGTACTCCATGATCTTCGGCTTAGCCCTGGCCCAGTCGCCCTCGAGCGTTATAGACACTATTGTCCCATGCCAGTCCCTGGTCTTCCTCCACGTCCCCTTCTCAAGGATCACCGGCTCGTTCCTGTTCACATCTATCCTCAGCTTGAAGTAGTATATCCTCTTAAACCCCTGCTTGCTCGTGATTACTTCAACAGGCCTGCCAGTTGTCATCTGCCCGTAGAGCACAGCCATTTTAACACCGAGCCCGTACATCCCCCGGGTCTGCTTCAAAACATACTTGCTGCTGAACAATACTTTTCCGAAAGCGTTTGGAACCACGTCCGGGGGCAGCCCTATCCCGTTGTCTTCAACGGTAACCCTGTAGTACTCTTGGATCTCGTCAACCTTCCTGATAGCTATCTTGACATCGGGGAGTATTCCGTGAGCATCGGTAGCGTCTAAAGCGTTCTCGTAAAGCTCCCTCACAGTCTGATAGAGTGCTCTAACAGGGTTGGAGAAGCCGGCGATCTCCCTGTACTTGTAGAAAAACTCAGCGGGGCTTATAGCCCTGTACTTCTCAACGCCCTCAACGCTGTTAGACATTTTAGGCAAACCCCTAAATACCTGTAAACTCTGATCTATTATCCAGTAATACTCTTTAAAAACAAAAGCACGGGTTCCCAGCCCCGCACGCTGCTTCAAGAGCCTGCCGCTTAAACCAGGGCTTGAAAACCTCTACATCCAACCGGTTTTAACGAGAGATATTTATACTACGTGTGGATAAATTACCTACTTGGAGAGGTGGATTACGTGAGCCCCAAGGAGGTCTTGGGATTACTCATAACCATCATCGCCATAGTAATAATATTCTACGCCTACATATCAACCGGTGGAGTCGTGAAAGGGGATATAGCGATTGCAGCAGGTGTTGCAGGCTTCATCCTAATACTTGTTGGACCATACCTGTGGCTTGGAGAGGTTCCATCAGCTATTAGCAAGTTCGTAGAGGCTAAGACAGGGGTTAAGCTGGAGCAGAAGTAGGAGGTGTTGTGTTAATGTACCCGATCCTCATCCTCGTGATCGTCCTCGTTATCTACGTGCTGGCATACGTCTTCTACGGGAAGAAGATACTTGAGCAACGGGTCACAAAGGCAGACCCTAACAGGCCGACCCCTGCGCTGACCAAGTTCGACGGCGTCGACTACGTTCCAGCCAACAAGTACGTTCTATACGGCCACCACTTCGCATCGATCGCCGGGGCGGGGCCTATCACCGGTCCAGCGCTCGCGCTTAACTGGGGCTGGGGGCTCCCGCTCATATGGGTGCTGTTCGGCAACGTCTTCATCGGTGCAGTCCACGACTACCTTGCAATAATGTCGAGCGTTAGGTACGGCGGCTTATCGGTGATGAGTATTTCAGAGTCCACGATGGGGAAGAAGGCGAGGTATGTATTCCTAGCGTACACCTGGTTCGCCCTGATCCTGGTTCTCGCAGCATTCCTCAGCGTTGCGTCATCAACATTCATAAGCATTCCCTCAGCAGCCACGGTCGCAGTCCTCTACATGCCTCTAGCCTTATTGTTCGGCGTGATGGTGTACAGGTTCGGGGTCAACGTTAAGAAGGCAACCGTCATAGCACTCGTCCTCGAGGTGGTGCTGATATATGCTAGCTACTACACCCAGCTAGTCATGCCTGGGGACGCGCCCGCCCCGTATCAGACATGGGTTGTTCTACTTGCGGCCTACAGCTTCATCGCGGCGTCGCTACCGGTATGGTTCCTGCTCCAGCCTAGGGACTACTTGAACGCATACCTGCTGTGGGGCTTCGTAGCCCTGGCGATCCTAGCCCCTCTAGCAATACCTCTCATAGGGCTGACCGGCCCCTTGATAACCAGCTTCGTCGCTAAGGGAGCCACTATCGGGGCGATCGGCGAGGCAGCGAGGGCTGACATAGCATGGTTCTGGCCCACAGTCCCCTTGACGATCGCGTGTGGAGCGCTGTCAGGCTTCCACTCCGTAGTAGGTTCGGGGACAACGTCTAAGCAGCTTGCCAACGAGCTCGATGCCCTCCTCGTAGGGTATGGTGGAATGTTGACGGAGGGAGCTGTCTCATCCCTTGCTGTAATACTCCCGGCTGCCATAGTCTGGGATTTCACAGCCTTCGCATCCAACGCTGGCTTAACAACCAGCACGCTCCTGAACTCCGGGCTTAACGTGACGGCTTACCCAACAGTGTTAAACCAGACCGGAACCGCCAGGTTCTACACATCCTACGGCCTAGTGCAAGCGCTCATGTGGTCGAGGCTCCTAGGGGTTGAGAACTTCCCAGCCCTGTACAAAGGATTCTCAACCTTTGCCGCATGGGCTCTCTCAGCATTCGTGCTGACAACGCTCGACACTGCTAACAGGCTGGCAAGGTTTGCATGGGTGGAGCTGTTCGACTGGGTTAAGCCCAGGAAGCCCGGCGTCCACAAGATAATAGCCAACAGGTGGATCGCATCCCTGATACCGATACTGCTTGGAGCGGTAATGGCTCTGCCGCAGGTCACGGACCCGTTGACGGGCAAGCTGATATATGCCTACCAGCTGATATGGCCAGCATTCGCAGGGACAAACCAGTTGCTCGCGGCAATAGCACTGCTCACCGAGGCTTTATGGGTTTACGCGGTCTTGAAGGTCAGGGGCAAGGTCAGCCTCCTGATCATGGCCCCGGCAGTGTTCCTCTGGGTGACGGTTACATCAGCACTCTTCATCTGGCTCCTTCTCGTAGTTCCAAGCCTGCCAGCACTCTATATTGCTACTACAGGTCTCATAGTAGCTGTGTCTCTAGCGCTGGATATTGCCCTGATACTGCTGTTCGTTAAATCCCTGAGGCATGCCAGCGTGAAAGCATAAGTCCTTTCTTAATAAACCTTTTTTCAACATAATTCTCATCGGTGCTTACTAATGGTTTTGGAAAAGATAAGGAGCTTTCTCAGGGAGCTACTCCTTTTCATCAAAGGGTTTAACCAGGCAATACTCGAGCAGAGCGTGGAGGCGTTACAGGCTGAGTATGTTGAGCTGGAGAACGCATTCCTCACAATGCTCTTCGGCCCCCTGGTAGGCGTTAAAACAATCCCTGTCTTCCTCTCCCTTGAGCTCCTGGAGGCTGTTAAGGAGGAGGTGTCGATACTGGAGTCCCGGGGGTTCAGAGGGGAGGATGTGCTAGGGGATTTAATGTCGTCGCTGGGAGGTGAGTGGTAGTGCTTCAAGACCTTATCAAGCCATACTCCTGCTGCCCGCACGTGGTGGTTGTGATAGGGAAGGGGGGTGTCGGCAAGACCACAGTATCCCTCCTCCTCGGCGCAACGCTTGCGAGGCTGGGGAGGACGCTGGTTCTAAGCCTCGACCCGGCCAAACACCTGGCAAAGTACATTGGGGAGGAGGTTGTCGACAGGGAGCACGTGCTCGGGGAAAACCTGGCTGTGAGGCAGCTGGATGTTGAAAAGGAGGTTGCCAGACAGGCTGACCAGTACTCCAGCATGCTCAAATACCTTCTACCATCCCTCACAGTCTTAAACGTTGACAGCGTGGTGGACGTTGTCAAGTACATGCCGGGTGTTGAGGAGGAGGTTTTCCTAAGGGTTTTAGACAGCGTATACTCCAGCCGGGACTACAGCTTCATAGTGGTTGACACGCCTCCCACAGGCGTCACCCTTAGAACCCTCTACCTCCCACTGCTCTACATGGTCTGGCTTGACAAGCTGATCAAGGTTAGGGAGAGGATTGTCTCCCTGAGATACGTTATCGCGAGAACCACGGGGAGGGAGGCTGAGGCAAGGGATAAGGCCCTGTCTATTCTCCTCGAGATGAAGCAGCGGTACTCAAACCTCATGGACGTGTTGAAGAATCCTGCGAGAACCTCTTACGTAGTGGTTGCAACCCCGGAGCCTCTGCCGGTTTACGAGATGGAGGAGACTGTTAGCTTCCTGGAGAAGAAGCTTGGGGCTCCCGCTAAAGCCCTCGTGCTCAACAAGATCCTCCCCGCTGAAATGGCTCGGAGAATGGGGGTGGAGCAGCAGCAGAAGGCTTTCATTGAAAAACTCTCCTCTATTAAAAAACCCCTCGTCCTCATAAACTATCTCGGAAAGCCCACGGAGAGCTTCGAGGATGTTAAGAAGCTTGAAAGCCTTGTCGAGGTGGTTGGGTGAGCATTGAAGACTTGCTCTCGCTTTACGGCGTGATAATTCTGATAGCGATCCTCGGCGCGGCCTCAGCCATATGGTTTTTCAGGCAGAGGCGTAGGCTGATAGTGTTGCTGAGGGACGTGGTGCTGTCTCTTGAAAAACACTTCAACCCTTCAAGCAAGGAGTACCAGTGGCTCGGATACATCGTAGGCTTCAAGGCCAGGTACGTCCTCCCAGGCAAGCACAGGGTTTACCTACTGCTCACCACAGTCCCAAGGCACTCCCTGCTATACTACCCCTTCGCCAAGATCGCGGGTAGGAGGGACAGGCTTGAAATAGCCTTCAACCCGAGCGACAGGGTTGTGGCTGGAGAGGTCTACCTGGTTAAGAAGAACAGCAGGGTTGACAACACTGTTCTCAGAAACAGCGTGGGGGACAGGCTTGACAAGATGTTTTCAAGAGAGGTTAGAGGATTCTACGACTACATAGTATTCTACAGTGAGGAATCCCTCTACGACAAGGTAGCCGGGGCTGTAGCGAGCTCTAACCTGCCTGTAACCATGATCGCCACTTACCCGGGACAGAACATTGTCTCCGCCGCATACGACCTATCCCTGAGCACTCTCAGCGAGTTCCTGGCTTTTCATGAAAGGCTTGTCAAGGAGCTAACAGTTCCCAGGGCTGGCAGGAAGTAGCTTCCACACTGCTTTAAATATCCAGTTTCCAATAAAGTATTCACGTGGCTTCCTCGAGGAGTGTTGACTCATGAAGGCAGTATACATGTTTGAACCCCCTAGGAACGGTCTCGAAATCCTTGAAAAAGAAGGCATCCCCTACTCATACTACCCTGGGAGGCAGGCGCCCCCGGAGTGGCTTGAGAAGGAGCTGAGGGATGCAGTAGTCCTGGTGGCAGCCCCGTGGAACACTGTGCCCAGGGACTTGATCGAGAAGGCTGAGATGCTGAGGCTGATCATGGTTCAGGGCTCAGGGCTTGACAAGGTTGACATAGAGGCTGCCACGCAGCGAGGGGTATGCGTAGCCAACGCCCCGGACTACATAGCGGAGACTGTTGCAGACCATATCATGGCTCTAATACTTGCACACTACAGGAACATTGTCAGAGGCGACAGGTATGTTAGAGAAGGGAAGTGGACTGCCGGGACCCCTCAGACACTGATTGGGAGAACGCTGAGCGGTAAGCAGGTTGGAATAGTGGGGATGGGGAGGATAGGGGCCTCGCTGGCCAGGAGGCTCAAGCCCTTCGGGGCGAGAATAGTCTACTGGGATAGGAGGGCTAAGCCCGAGATAGAGCACGCGCTCGAGGCTCAGAGAATGGATCTAGACCAGCTTGTCGAGACCAGCGACGTGGTGGCAATAACCGTTGCGCTGACCCCTGAGACAAGGAGGCTGATAAACAGGGACAGGGTATTCAGGATGAAGAAAGGAGCCCTGCTTGTCAACACTGCGAGAGGGCCTATAGTTGATGAGAAAGCTCTTGCGGAAAGGCTTGCTCAGGGAGAGATCTACGCGGCTCTCGACGTTTTCGAGACGGAGCCCCTCCCGCAGGACAGCCCGCTGCCTAGGCTTGAAAACACCATACTAACCCCTCACCTTGGAGGATTCTCCTGGGAGGCCTTGGCGGAGACGGCGAGGTTTGTTGCCGAATCAGTTGCCAGGTTTATCAAGCAGGGCAGGCTTCCTGACACTGTTGTGAACAAGTGCTGATCAAGCTGGCCCAGGGAAACTTTCACCCTCCCCCGAGCCCTCCGTGTTTTTAAATTTTTACACGTCGAACTCTTTCAAGCATTTCCTCAAGAATGGTGTCAGGCGTGAAGGCTGTGTCCGGCCTGGTTGCAACAGCACTGCTGCTCGCGTTAACGATCGCTGGGGGAGTCCTACTCTACAACTACGTCTACGGCTACCTGGCCGGGGGCGGTAGTAGCGGAGGGGTTGAAGCAGTGTACGTAGCCCTCTACGACCACGGCTCTGTGAAAGAGCTGTACGCGGAGGTTTTGAACACCGGGTTGAAGACTGTCAGGGTTGAGAAGGCTGTGCTGGTTCAGAACGGTGTTATTATTCACGAAGCCGTTGTCAACGGTGTCAGCATTCCAGCGGGCGGTAAGGTAGCCATAGTAGTTAGCAACATAACCGCTAACATAAATGCTTCACAACCCCTCTACCTGAGAATATACTACGACGGGCAGCCGTCGAAGCTGTTCGAAGTATTCAAGTAGCCTTGCAGCGGGGCAGGCTTGCACATGCTTCAAAGGTTTTTTCAAAACCTTAAAACCATCCTCCCAACCTCCTTCCCCACCCCTGCGGGAAAAGGAGGGCTTGCAGACGCTTCCCTCAGGGTTGTGAAGAGGATTGTAGAGGAGTATTTAACAGGCTACTCTCTCGAGGAGGGTGTTGAAGGCTTAATCCTGGAGGAGTACGAGCTCCCCTTCAACATTAAGGCAAGGATTGTCAGGAACGGTGGCTTGCTGAAGTATGTTGTCGAGGAGCCGCCTATAACCCCTGCTGTTATTGAACAGGTATCCAAGCTAGTGCTCAGCGTTGAAGCAGGCTTCAAGCAGGCAGGGCTTCCTGGAGCGGAGGTGGTTTACAACTACTCGAAGATCGCCAGCGGCTACGGCCCCTTATACCCTTTCACAATGGATGAGAGCGTTGAGGAGGTCAGCTTAGACAGGAAGACCGGGAGGATCCACGTCATCCACTCCAAGTACAGCTGGTACGGGTGGCTCTCCTCCAACATCACCGTGAGCAGTAGCCTCGTTGACAAGCTGGTCCTCTCTCTCGCGAGGAGATCGGGGAGGCATATATCCCTGCACAACCCAATAGCGGAGGGTTTGACAAGGGAGGGTTTAAGGGTTAGCCTAACCTTCGGCGACGAGGTCTCGAGGAGCGGTAGTAGCATAGTGGTTAGGAGGAGGCCCGGAGCCCCTGTAACCATCACCAGGCTGATAGCGGAGGGTGTTTTAAACACGGCTGTTGCAGCATACCTCTGGCTCATCCTCGAGTCGAAGGGCTGGGTGATCGTGGCTGGGAGTGTTGGAGCCGGGAAGACAACCCTCCTCCAGGCACTGCTAACCCTCGTACCTCCTTCAAGAAGGGTTGTCACCATCGAGGACACCCCGGAGCTGAGCGGTTCTACAGGCCTCTGGGACCCGCTTGTTGAGAGGCATTTAGCCGGTAAGCAGGGAGCCAGCATAACCTCCTACGACCTGTTAAGGTTCGCGCTCAGGAGGAGGCCTGACTACATAGTTGTCGGCGAGGTGAGAGGGGTTGAAGCCAGGTTGCTCGTCCAGGCATCCAGGCTCGGCCATGGAGTGTTAACAACCATTCACGCCGACAACCCGAGGTCTGTTGTGGAAAGGCTGACAGCACCCCCTATATCCATACCGCGTAGCCTTCTCAGGAATATTTCAGCAATAGTGATGGTTTCCAACAACCAGGGGGTTAGAAGGGTTTCAGCCTTGTGCGAGCTCGGGGAGGGATCGGAGATCCGTGAGCTCTGCTCGACACCAGGGTCCTGCGGGTCTTTAACACCCAGGGTTTTAGCACACCTATCCGAGAGGCTTCAGGGATATGGCGATAAGGAGAGGGTTCTACGAGTGCTTGAGGAGAAGGCTTCCTTCCTGGAGGACTGTGTTTCCAAGCAGGTTTTCCACCACTCAAAGCTATCCGAGAAGCTCCTGGAGCACTATCTCGCGTGGAAGGCTTGAGGAGGGCGTGGTGTTTGGAGAAGTCGTTGAGCAGGATCAGTGCTAGAGGCTTGGAGGAGGGCTTTCTCGACTTCCTGACAACCCTGGCCTCTTTCGAGTCCACAGGCCTCAGGATCATGGACTTGTTCGAGCACTCGGCTAGTAGAAGAATCCGCGTTCCAGGAGACTACGCATCCCTTGCCAGGCTCTACGTGTTCCTGGAGAAGGCTTCGGGAGACCCTTACACCTCGCTCAGAAGCCTCGCCGAGCTCACTCCTTCCCCAACAGTGTCAAGGCTTCTCAGGGAGTACGGGGAGGTTTTAGTGTCAACAGGGGGGACCATGAGCCTTGTAGAGAAGTATCTTGGCGAGGAGCTGGAGAAGCACTGGGCAAGGGTTTCAAGCCTTTTCACACAGATTGATGCTTTCTACGAAGGCTTCCTCATAATCGTCCTAACCCTTACAGTTTTCACGCTTCTCCCAGGGGTTTCCCTGAACCCTGCAGTATCTGTTGCCGCAACCGTCTTCACAAGTGCTGTAGGATACTTGATTGCTAGAAGGGTTTCCGAAACCATCTTATCCCCTGAACCGCCATACATGGCTGCGGCCGACCTGGCCGTGGTAGTCTCCGCCCTCCTCGCCCTCACAGGGCTTCAAGGCCTCGTGCTTCACACTGCTCTCGCCTTAACACTCCACGCTTTTTTGAGGGAGAGGGTTAGGGCTTCTCAAGGAGTTGAGGCTGAGGCCATCCTCCTAGCCGAGGAGGCTGTTTCAGGCCTTGCCCTAGGGGTCCCGGTTGACGCATCCCTTACCGCGGGCTTCTACTCGTCGAGAAACCTGGTTCACAGGCTCCTTGGGCTTGCAATGCTGAACGGGTTCAACGCTTCAACCATGGCTGACACACTGCCCCTTCCGCCGCTGGCTAGGAGGCTCATAACCCTGCTGTCAACCCCTCTGGAGTACAGCGGGTTCCCGCGGGCGCTTGCCTCCACCGTCTCCAGGTTTTCAAGACACATTGCCCAGTCGAGGAAGTGGTGTGGGGAGAGGTCGAGGCTCTACTTGTTCTACGCGGTTTTCACAGGGCTCCTCATATCCTTCATGGCCTACCTGTTGAAAGGGTTCACGGGCCTGCCGGGCCAGCCGCCCGGTGCCGTGGCGCCGCTGGTATACTCGAGCATTGTTGGGTCGGTGGCGGTTGCCTCAGCCTCGGGCGGGGGTTTAATGGTTTCATCCGTGAAGAAAACAGGATTGGCTTTAACCCTGGGCTGGCTTGCCTACTTATCCCTGACTATCCTTTGACAACGCCTATTGGGCGCATCCTTACAACCATTCTAGCAATCCCTACCTTGTGCGCTGTCAGCACCACCT
>NZ_DBOUKL010000034.1:0-6594 GCF_059755995.1 Thermosphaera sp.
GTACAGTGCTGTAGATGCTGCGGAGCAGGCGCTTAGAGAAGGCGCGGAGTCATACCTATTGTACAGGAGAACCATTAACGAGGCGCCGGCAGGGATTTTCGAGATTGAAAGGATTCAGCGGATGGGCGTGGAGTTCCAGGAGCTTGTAGCGCCGGTGGAGATACTGGCTGAGAACGGGTGGGTGAAAGGCATTAAGATGCAGAAGATGAGGCTCGGCCCGCCGGATGAGACTGGGAGACCCCAGCCAGTGCCGATTGAGGGATCAGAGTTTATAATAGAGGCTGACACAGTGGTTTTCGCAACAGGGGAGACCGCAACCCCTCCAGTAAGCCCTAGCGAGGAAGTCTTGAACAAGCTTGGGATAAAGCTGACCAGGAGCAACACGATAGTTGTTAACGAGAGGTATCAGACAGGCAACCCGAAAGTCTTCGCAGCAGGCGACGTGGTCAACGGTCCAAGCAAGATAGGCCCCGCAACGAGAAGCGGCCTCTACGCGGCAAGGTTCATGAACAGCTGGATCCAGGCGAAACTGGTTAAACAACCACTCGCGAGGTGAGCTTGATGAGTCTAGATAACCCATCCACATCCCCTCAAAGATACCTTAGGATAATAGACATAGGAACGTGCATAGGATGCGGAGCATGCGAAGCAGCATGCGGCTTCATCCATGAAGGAAAACCATACATCAAGGTCTACAGGACCTCTCTAGGCCTTGAAATACCGGTTTCATGCCTCCACTGCGCTAAAGCCCCATGCATAGACGTGTGTCCAACGGGAGCCATGACAAGGGATAAGGAAGGGTCCGTATACGTTATAGCGAGCAAGTGCATAGGCTGCATGGCATGCCTGTACGCATGCCCGTTCGGCATACCGCAGCTTGACAAGGCGCTGAGAATATCCACGAAGTGCGACCTGTGCTCGGATCAGAGGAAGAAAGGGCTTGAGCCAGGCTGCAGCTCCCTGTGCCCGACAGGGGCGATAGTGTACTCCGCTGAACCTGTAGTGTTCGACATAGCTAAGAAGAAGACTGCTGAATCCTGGGCTAAGGCAAGGTATGAATCCCTTAAGTAGCCAAGGGATTTCTATGGATTTGTTAACAGCAATCTTTTTCTACATCCTAGGTGCGGTTTTGTTCCTCCTACCCAGTTTCAAGAAGAGTTTTTCACCCGCCCAGGTTATTCCTTTAAAAGTCTTCTCCGCGATCTTTTTAACCATTAGTGTTTACGGCTTACACGCTAATGGAGCGCTCGATGCTTTCGGAGCCGTGCTAGCGGTCTCAACCATTGCCTCGGGGAGCATAATCTCAATCTACGCCTACGACTACTTCAGAATCAACAACTACTCGCCAACAGCCAGCACCCTGCTCGACCTCTTAATACTGTGTTTAACCACGACATATGCCTCGTTCAACATACTAGCCCTCGCCACCTTCTGGACAATATCCGAAGTCCTCGCATACGCTTTAATAAAGGAAGGAGAGGAGCACTCGTACGAGGGCTCCCTCACCTCTAGCAGGGGCTTCATCTTCACTTCAACGCTAACTTTCGAGGTAACAGTCTTCACCATGATCATTACATCGGTACTGCTGGTCGCAGGTGCGATGAGTTTTCAAAACCTTTTAAAAAGCTTCACAGACCTCGCAACCGTTAAGACAATGGTACCCGCATACCTTATACCCTTGCTGATAGCGGGGTTCGTGACCAAGGCCGCAACAGTACCGTTGCACTTCTGGCTTCCAAGCGCACACTCCGCCGCCCCATCCCCTGCTTCAGCGCTTTTAAGCGGTGTCATGACACCGCTGGGCTTCCTAGGCTTGTACAGGGTTGTAAGCCTGGTTGACTTTGGAGAGTACGAGCCTATCATAGCTTTCTACCTGATAGTTTCCGGAATATTCTCAATAATCTACGGCGGGTTGCAAGCTACTCAGCAAAGAGATGGCAAGAAGATGCTGGCATACGCGACGATATCGACCAACGGGTTCATAAGCCTAGTATTCGCCCTATACCTCTTATACCCGGGCGAGTACGTCTTCCTGGCCTTGCTGACATCAATAGTAATGCACACAGCCTACAAGACCACATTGTTCGCTGAAATGGGTTTAGTAGAGTATGCTTACGGCAGCAGGTACATTCACGGGCTGCACGGGGTCTCAACAATCATGCCGGTATCCTCCATAGGCGGGTTGCTAGCCGTTTTCACCATGCTTGGGATACCTGGAACCATCGGGTTCACCTCGAAGTTTCTAAGCATTTACGCAATCCTATACCAGGGCTTAGACTTGACTAAAACAATCATCCTGCTGGGAATAGCGTTCTACATTGCCACAACTATATCAATAAGCATAAACTACTTCAAAATATACCTGAGGAAGGGGAGGGGGGTGCTCCAGCCTGTTAACAATGTTGACTTGAAACCCCAGGTTGCTATCCTAGCGCTTGGAACGCTCAACGTTCTCTACAATCTCACAATACTCATATCAGGATTCTCCACAATAGCCCTTGTGGTATCGTTCACCATGATGATACCTGTCCTAGTAGCAACATTGTTCTCAGTCGCGTTCAGAGGGGTGAGCCCGCGTGAACATGCTGGTTAAAACATACGTAATACTTGCCATCCTCCTCCCAGTCACGGGAGCCCTGATAGTGGACTCCTACCCCAGGCTTTCAAAAGTTTTAAGAATACTCGGATTCCTCATCCCCGGGCTCTTCTTCCTCGCAGGAATGATAGAGCTTTTATGGTTCCAGCCGTATTTCATGCTTCTCTCCACAATAGCGGCTGTAGGCTTAACCCTCCACACCGAGGGCTACTACAAGGTAATCTACGGTAAGGTGATGTATCAGCAACTGGTAATGGACACCATGCTCTCCCTGATCATACTGTTGTTCTCTTCTGAAACCCTTATCGAAGCAATAACTCTCTGGATAGTTCTAGAACTGGTCTCAGTCCTCCTAATACTGATGGAGAAAGGCTATGAGAACTACCCTGTGGCAATAAAATACCTTGTCTTCTGTGCGACCCCGGGCGATATCTCAATACTATCTATATGGGTGCTTGCCTCCCAGAAATACGGCTTCATAGAGTCCCTGCTAACCCCGCTCACCGAGCTCTCCGCTACCAGCATGAGCGTTGGAATTCTCGAATCACTAATCCTAGTCATAGGTTTCCTCACCAAGCTCGGCCAATTCCCCCTGCACTCATGGCTCCCAACAGCACACTACCACGCGCCCTCCCCAGGCTCCTCCGTGATAAGCGGGTTGCTGTTGAAAATGGGTGCTTTCTCACTCTTCATAGTGATTTCAATGTTCAGCCTCAACCCTGCAGTATTCTACATCATGATGGCGCAGGGCATAATAACATCCGTGTACGGCTACTTAATGACGACTGTTCAAACAGACGTTAAAAGAGTGATAGTGTACAGCTCACTAGGGCACATGGGCGTTGTTACAATGCTGTTCGCACTCTACGGCTTGGTCAGGGAGCCCATCATACAGACTTTAATAGTCGTATACGTCGTATATCACGGCATAGCCAAGGCCTTAGGCTTCGTGAACATTTCAATAATGGAGCAGCTCTCGAACACTCACGAGCTCTACAAGCTAGGCTTCCTGGGCCTTGTCTCGCCAAACGCGCTCAACATAGCCTTCCTAACATTCCTCAACCTGGCTGGCTTCCCGCCAACCCCCGGCTTCATTGTGAAATTCCTCCTGATACTCACCACGCTCTCCCTTGTTCTAACAGGGAGTTTGCTAGCCCTCCCGGTGCTCGCTATAATCAGCTTCTCAACCGTGATAACCGTGATATACATGAGCAAGTTCATAGCAGCCTATACCTCATCTATTAAGCCACCGCTGAAAATCCCGCCTGAAAACCTCAACAACCCCGAGCTGGTTGGAGACTACTTCCTATCCTTATTCACAATAGTACTCTCCTACCTCCTGCTCTCCGTTTTCCCAGCTGACTTCTGGATTTACACACTCCTAATAATCATCGCTTTAACAACCCCGTTAACCATACTAATATGTGTGCGAAACCTGAGAGAGGTTAGAGAGGAGAAGGAGCAGTGGTTATCGGGTGTTGAAGCATGAGCTCGGCTAAAGGAAGCGCGATGCGATGGTTTGAGAAGCTGCTGGAGAAAACCCTTCACAGAGGTAGGAGCTCGCGGGCAGACCTGCTTAGAGGAATACTACAGTACTCTATAAACATGGGTGATGCATTCTTCATTAAACTAGGATACGTGGTAAATAAGCTGTCCATCATTCTCAACAAGGTTCAAATAACAATGATAGAGTCCATGATAATGGCATCTCTCTGGTTCGGGCTGGTCGCGATCTTGATAATTTGGCTTGTAACATACCTGGCTTGAGGTGAGCATGTGTTCGAGATAATACTGGTAGGGATCGTGTCGGCCGTGATGCTTATACTACCCTTGCTGCTCGACGGCTTGGAGAGGAAGGTTAAAGCAACTATTCAAACACGAATAGGACCACCCGTAACTCAAACACTATACGACTTCCTTAAACTCATGGGCAAGGAGGTTAAACCCTTCACGGGCTCCGCCTTAGCCACCTACATGGTGTCGCTAACCATAATTCTACAGCTCTCATCACTGATTGCTCTAAACTACTTCATCATCGTAGAAAGGAGTTTTCAAATCCTGTTCACAGGGTTAGCATTATTTCTGGTTGCTCAAGCATCAAGCACCATGACACCCCTCCTCGTTCCAAACCCGTTTTCACAGATAGGAGGTTATAGAGAAGTTGTTGTCTCCCTTGTGAACGAGTTTACAATGATAATCTCTGTTGGGGTTATCTCCTTCATACTGGGAGGGAGAGCCGTCTCCCCATATACTTACATAGGGCTTTTATCCGCCATGATAACATTGTTTGTAACGAGCTACGTGAGCACTGGGCGCCCGCCTTTCGATATCGCTGAAGCAGAAGTTGAGCTTGCATCAGGGGTTTTCGTAGAGTTCAGCGGACCCTTGCTCGCAGCCTACGTTTACGCCTTGCTGACTAGGAGACTCCTCGCTAAAATGGTTCCCCTTGCCATCATTCTGCAAGCCTTAACCAGCCCAGGGCTCCTGACACCCCTAATCCTACTACCGCTAATAATTGTAATGTGGGTTATCTACGGTGTTGCCGCCACGGTGGTTGGGAGGACTAGGATAGATCTTGCTCCTGCAAGCCTTCTCAAGCTTTATATACCTTTAATGGCATTATCTATAACAGGGTTATTGATAGGTGTTTATCATGCTTAGAGATCCTTCTATAATAGATAAATACGTAAAACTAGCGGAATTTGCCGGCGCATCGATAACCGTGGACGGTGATACAATCCACATAGTATCCAAGCCGGAGCACATCCCCGGGTTAGCTGAAAAGCTCTTCAACGAGTTTAAATGCGTTCACAGAACCTGTGTTGCGACCGATGAACGACCCTTAAACGGCTTCTTCTCGCTCACCCACCTTTTCACGGATGACGCCAACGGCTTGTACATTACTTTGAAAACCTATCTGGAGGGAGACAAGCCCAGGGCGCCGAGCATTGTTGACCAGGTCCCTGCTGCAGACTGGTGTGAAATGGAAGCGCGGGACCTGGTTGGAATAGAGTTCGAGGGCAGGAGCGCCTACAGGCTTGTCCTACCGCCAGGCTGGCCCTCAGAGGTCTACCCTTTGAGGAAGGATTTCCAGTACGATAAACGCCCAAACATTATTCCCGTGAGCGAGAAGGTGTCGGTTACCGAGGAATCCTCAACTGTGCCGGTGGGGCCTTACCATCCAGCGCTCCACGAGCCCGAGTACTTCGAGCTGTATGTTGAAGGAGAGAGAGTGGTCGACGTCAAATACAGGGGGTTCCACGTTCACAGAGGGATTGAGAAGCTCGGAGAGTCGAGGATGACTTACCAGCAGGTAAACTTCCTAGCTGAGAGAATATGCGGGATATGCGGGTTTGAACACAGCACTTGCTACGCTCTTGCGGTTGAGAAGGCTGCAAAGCTCGACGTCCCCGAGAGAGCCCAGTACATCAGGAGCATAATCCTGGAGGTTGAAAGGCTTCACAGCCACCTCCTCTGGCTCGGCGTGGCCTTCCACCTGGTGGGTTACGACGCAGGCTTCATGCACATGTGGAGGATTCGCGAGAAAGTAATGTACCTTTCAGAATACCTAACAGGGAGCAGGAAAACCTACGGGATAAACCTTGTCGGGGGAGTGAGGAAGGATATTAACGAGGAGAAGAAGCCGAAGATCCTGGAAACCCTGGAGACTCTTGAGAAAGAGTTCAAGGAGCTAGTAGAGGTAGCGGTCTCCGTGCCCCAGGTTAAGCGGAGGCTAACTGGGACCGGTGTCCTACCGAAAGAGGATGCTGTTAAGCTAGGGGTTGAAGGCCCTGTTGCAAGAGCCTCAGGCATAGACAGAGACGCTAGAAGAGACCTGCCCTACGCTGCTTACAAGCATGTATCTTTCAAAGTACCGGTCTACACTGAGGGAGACAACATGGCGAGAGCCCTGGTAAGGGTTGAGGAAACTTTAGAGTCTATCTCAATGATAAAGCAACTCCTCGACCAGATACCGAAGGGCCCGATACGTCTTGAGG
>NZ_DBOUKL010000035.1:0-15685 GCF_059755995.1 Thermosphaera sp.
CTGTGGTCCCACTACAGCCGGGCGCTCTGCCGCTGAGCTACCGCGGGATCCATTTTTAATCTAGATTAAGGGCTTCTTATAAGTTTTACCAGGGATAGTTTAAAACGGTGTTACCATGGGTTTTGAGCCACAGGTGTTGAGTGTTTTAAGGAGAGATATTGAGACTGTTTCTAAAATGCTTGACGAGAAGGATAAGGTTAGGGAGGAGGCGATCAGGCTTGTGAGAGAGATTGTCAGGCTGTCAGGCGATCTTATCTCATCAGTTCATGCTAAAAGAGTAGAGAATGCCGTAAAAATCCTGGAGAGCCTTAAGGCTAGGAAGGAGGAGTTTCTCGCTCTCCTATCAAAGCATCCTGACCTACTATACTCTGGGCTTTCCTATAACGCTTTAAGCGAGTTCGCGGAAGCGGTCATCGTGTATCATTTAGTGTTGGAGGGGAGAATGCCGTCTCTCGAGGAGATCGATGTACCAATACCTGCTTACCTGCAGGGGCTTGGGGATGTTGTGGGAGAGCTTAGAAGGTACATTGTAGATCTTCTCGACCGCGCACTGGTTGAAGAAGCAACGCGCTATTTAAGGATCATGGAGGCAATCTATGAGAGCCTGAAGCGTCTCGACTACCCTGACGCGATAACCCCTGGGCTGAGGCACAAGGTAGATGTTGCTGCGAGGCTTGTGGAGGATACGAGGGTTTTGATTTTAACCACCAAGAACTCTTTGAGAACGCTTGGAAACCTTTAAAACTCGGCGTTAACCTCGCTGAGAACATCTCGGCTAAGCCTCTGCAAGGCCTGGGAACGCTGGACTCAGACTATTCCTCAATGCGTCAACTCTACGTGCATCAGTCGTTACTCGCTGGCGAGAGCTTTTAAGATGGTTCAGGTTTTTCACCTTCATCTAATCCGGGTATGACGTAGGAGTATATTCAGAACGGCTCTTCCTCATCATTCCTGTGTCAGGTCCGCAATTTCCAATCATCCATAATAAATGTATTTTCTTAATGCCTGATATACTTTAAAGTGAAATGTTTCCCTGTCGAAGAAGAACGACCTGGTTCTCGCGTTCCTGCTTAATTTTTCCCACTCCTCCTTATTGCCAGCTAGTCTGCTTATTATCTCAACAGCCTCCTCCAGGGTTTCATAAGGCTTGACAATATCGGGATTGTAGTTCCCTATATCGCTCCACCCTCCACTATCTATAGGGGTAATAACGGGTGTTCCAGCCGCCATTGCCTCCACGATTGAGATCCCGAAATGCTCCCTCGGGGTTAGATGGATGTAGAGAAGGGATTCTCTATATAATTTTAGAAGCTCGCTTCTCGGGGCGTTGGGAAAGATTTCAAGAGACTCTTCGAGACCCTCGCTACTTATAGTGTTTTTTAAATTGCGATACAGGTCGTTATTGTATTCTGAGAGGGAGCCTGCTAGAACAACCTTCACACCAATCTTCTTCTTCTTCAGTAGCGATGCCAGCTCGACAGCTCTCTCGGGCTTTTTCTCAGGGCTTATTCTGGAGACTGTTAATACGTAAGGTTTTCTTTCGTAAAAGCCCAGGGGTTCCTGGATGAGAAGCGGTTTAAGGTTGGCTGGGGGGTGTATGATCAAAGGTTTTATTCCGTAGTATCTTCTGAGGAACCTTGCAGTGAATGAGGAGTTGGCCACGAATGCTTTAGCTCTTCTAAACACGAATGGGAATGCCACAGCATTTATGAGTGAGTAGGCTTTTCCAACGATTCTTCCAATCCCTTTCACCCCGGGATAGTATGTATCGTGGGGCATTAGGCTAGGGTAGTGGAAGTATATTACATCTCCGATACCTGAAATAGCGTCGCCGCTAGTGTTTACTGTTAAAACAGGCTTCCCGGGCGGCTCGCCTAGCCCGATATCATAGTTCTCCAACTCGTCAACCCATATGCCGAAGAATCCTGTGATCCTTAGCAAATCCTCAGGCTTTCGAAGGGTCCACGAGTCAATGTATGCTTCAAACCCTTTCTTCGCGAAAGCAATTGCTGTTTCTATGGTAACGTACTCGCTTCCGCCAGGCCCCATTACCATTGTGTTAATCATATGATGTTTCACTACAATGTGTTTTGTCATAAGCAGTATTCCTCAATCTGCGACTCTTGATCTCCGGGAAGCGTGACAGTGCAGTAACCCTTCTCCCTGAGGGAAGAGGCAAGCCCTTGAGGATCCCCATTCCTCGACGCATCCACTACGACAAGGCCTGGTTTAGCCGTCTCCACGTACTGGACTAGATCGTCGAAATCGCTGTGATCGCTGAGGGCTACCAGGTACGTGTAGTCATCCACCCTCCTGAAGGGCTCGCGGAACTCCCAGCCGCTTAAGACTATGTGAAGGGCTGATCCGTCAAGCCTGCGCCTTGAAGCGGACATCATGTGTTTGAACACCACGCTTCTCTCAAACCTTCTCCCAGGGCCTTCCTTGAAAACATTGGCTATTCTGAAACCGTATTTCTCAAGCGCCTTAGTGATCTCGTAAATCTTCTCAGTTAACACGAAGGGCTCGCTCACGCCTTTCTCCCTGAGGATCTTCATGGCTTCCTGCACCTTACCGTGGTACCCATATATGAACACCTGCCCGTAGTATGACAGGCCGTAGTTGACCAGCTCGTAGAGAATTCCTGGTACAGAGTCTTTGAAAGGCCTGCGATGCGTGGGATTACCGTAGGTTGCTTCTATGACTAGGACATCCAGGTTTTTCATTACAGCTGTCTTCTTGGTTAGCTTAAAATCGCCGGTGTATCCTAATCTATATCCTTTGTACTCGACCATGACCTGTGCAGAGCCTACTATATGGTCAGCTGGTAGCAGGGTTACTTTCTCAACCCCTGTTGAGAAAACCTGGTTGTACTCTAACGCCTTAGCCTTCATTTTAAACAGTGTTCTAAGAGACCTGCCCACGTATCCCAAGAGTTCAATCATTTCAATAGTAACTGGTGTGGCTAGTATAATCTCCGATTCTCTCACGCTGTCCGAGAGCTGATTTACATGGTCGGAGTGGGCGTGGGTCACTACCCTTATCCTTCTGCCTCCATGACCGTCAACGGATATGTTCTCCCCTAGCAGTATAGCACCGTTTTCGAGAATATTCACATGTTTCAGTAGTTCGCGGTAGTAGTATTGATTGAGCAACTCAGACCCCTACTCAGGGTTTTTGAACAAAGGCTTCCAAACCCTTGTCTTAGGGTCGTAGATTATGAGGTTGTCATCGTAAAGGGCTCTCCAGAGCGCGAACCCTTTCTCCCCCAGGGCCTGCTTTATCTCATCCTCCTTGTTCGTTGTAACCGTTTTGAAAAGCTTTTCTTTGAACTCCTCCCAGAAGCCTCTGTCCACGGCTATTCTCTCCCTGCTCAGCTTCAACACTACAGCCCCTTCTCTTTCAAGGTAGGAGAAGAAAGCATCCCGTTGAATCCGGGGAGGGAGAGTGCTCTCGAACAGGATTTTATCCTCGCTAAGCCTTTCAATACCTGTTTTATAAGCCCTACCCCGTTGAACAGGCGGGGGCGGTTTCGCCTCAGCCTTTTTCTCAGACAACTCCTTAACAACGCTCTCGATATGGTCAACCCTCTCGTAAAGCTCGGTTAACTGTCTCCTTAAAGAATCAATAACTGAGAGGGACTTGTTCAGCTCATCCTGGAGCCTGCGCTCAAGCTTCTGCCTCAGCTTCTCGAGCTCAACCTCTCTAGCGGCCTCAGGTCCTAGCACCTGTTGCTTAACGATTTCCTCTATAAGGGCTGAGACATCCGTGAAACCCTTCCTCTCCGCCAAAGCTTTCAGCTTCTCGTAAGTATCGCGGGAAACCCGTATTTTCAGCTCAAACGTTTCATCAGCTTCCATAATAGCATCCAAACCTATATTATTAGTTTAAACTCTCATTTAAACAAGGAGGGTTTTAAGAATTGCTGTACGCTGACTCACACCTTCACACAAACCCTCTCCAAGGCTTAGGGGCGGGCAGGGTAGCTAAGAAGTTTAAGAAGGAAGGAGGCTGGTTCATATCGCTTGTCTCTCTCCCACCATACCATTACGGTTTCACCGAGATATCGGTCGACTCCTACAGGAAGACCCTTGACCTGCTTGTAAGGGAGGCGGAGTCCGCTAGGAGTGAGGGGTTGAGCGTTGTAGCCCTAGCAGGATTCCACCCGAGCGAAGTAGACGAGTATTTGAGAAGGGGCCTCAGCAAGAAGGAGGTTTACGAGCTGGCGGTGAAGGTTCTCAACTTGATAATTGACTATGTAAGGAAGGGCCTGATCCACGGGATAGGCGAGGTTGGGCGGCAGCACTACGGCACGAGTCCGGAGAGGCTGGTATTATCAGAGACGATAATGATGGAGGCCCTGGAGCTAGCCTGTCAGCACCAAGCCCTCGTCCACCTACACCTTGAGCAGGGGGGTTGGGCAACAGCTTTCAACATTGCGAAAATACTTGATAAAATCCCTTGCAAGAGCAACAGGGTGGTGCTCCACCATGTTAACTATGAGACAGGATTGTGGAGCAGCGTGCTCGGTCTCCCGGCAACCCTCCCGGTTAAGACTAGCTTGGAGAAAATCCTGGGAACGCCTGGAATACGGCTCGACGGGTTCCTGGTAGAGTCCGACTTTATAGATGATCCTAAGCGGCCCGGGGTTTCAGCATACCCGTGGGAGATTCCCAGGTTTTTCAACGAGAAGCTTGAGAGGAGTGAGGTTTCCGAGGAAACCGTGTTCAAGCTGAACGTTGACAATGTTTCGAAAATCTACGAGGTGCCTCCTCCATGAGCAATGCTTTGCAACAGAGATGCGAGATCTGCATGGTTAACGACGCGGTCTACACATGCAGGTTGTGCGGTAGAAGGGTGTGCAGGCAGGACTTCGATGATCAGCGAGGAATCTGCAAAGTATGCTCTCTCACGCTTTGCGAGCTCTGTGGGAAACAGTTATCAGTAGGCTACTGCGTAGTATGCGGTAGGCTGGGATGTGAGGACTGTATGATCCAGGTTTCAAACGTAGCCTACATATGCCGGGACTGCTTCGCCAGGAACAAGAGTGTTAAAACTGCTTATAAATTCCTCATTAACCCTAACAGGTGGTGGTTTGATGGTTTTGAAAACCGGTAAGCTAGATTGGATGACAATGTCCCAGCTTCTTGGAAAACTACCTGTTAAAGATCCGGACGTGGTTCTAGGCCCGTCTCAAGGAGAAGATGCCGGGGTTGTAAGGCTTGGAGACGGGTTCATGGTGACTCACTCAGACCCGATTACAACCGGTGTGGAGCACGCCGGGTACTTAGCTGTTCACGTCGCGGCTAACGACCTAGCTGTGAGAGGTGTTCACCCCAGGTGGTTCCTGCCCACAATACTCGTATCGCCCGAGTTAAACATGGAGGAGCTTGAGAAGATCTTCACGGATATAGGGAGGGCTCTAGGGGAGATTAATGGTGTGGTTGTAGGCGGGCACACAGAGGTTACTCCCGGCCTCCAGCGGACCATAATAGTGATGACGGCTATCGGGTACACCAATGGTAGGGTCGTATTGACGAGGGATGCCCGGCCCGGCGATGTAGTAGTCGTGGTTGGGAAGATAGGTGGAGAGGGCGCGGGGGTTCTAGCATGGGATTGGGAGGAGAAGTTGCTGGAGAAGAATGTCCCGGTTGAATTCATCGAGATCGCTAAGAGCTACATGTACAATATCAGCGTCGTGAAAGTAGCCCTCGGGCTTAGAAACATCGTTAACGCCATGCACGATGTCACGGAGGGCGGGTTGATCCAGGCTCTGAGAGAGCTAGCGGTGGCAAGCCGTAAAAAAGTCGTCGTAGACGCCTCCCGTATAAGGTTGGACCCGGTGGTGGATAGGATAGTCTCCTCATTGGGTCTCGACCCGTTGAGAATATTGAGCAGTGGGTGCATCATTGCAACCCTGCCGGAGTCCAGGTTGAAAACAGCGGAAAAAGTAGCAGCGGAGAGCGGCAAGGAGTTTAACATTATAGGCTGGGTTGAAGACTCGGAGAAGCCCGAGGTGTTGCTGAGGAAGGGAAGCGAGACCGTTTCAATAGACTCTGATATTGTTGATGAGATTTATAAGGTGTGGGAGTTATTTTAAAACCATTGGTGTTTACTATGACGAGTGTTTCAAGCGGACTCTTGATCGCTTCAGAGACCCTGTTAAGCATTGCCGAGAAGATAACGAGTAATGTGCTAAAGGAGTCTGGCAAGATGAACCCTAAGGTTGTGAGCCTTGTTTCAAGAGTTAGGGAGGATGTTGAGATGCTTGGAAAACTTGTTAAAGCATTAGGCGAGAAAGCACAGTTGCTACAGGGGGGCGGGGAAGGCATTAAACTAGCTCCTTATCTCTATGCTTATGCTTTAAAGAATCAGGTAGTGTTCGCTAAGGCAAGCCCTAGGAGGTTCATGGTTTCCTTCAGCCCCGAAAACCGCGAGGTCTGGGTTTCAGCCGGCAGGTTTAAAGCATTGTTCTCGCCTGGAAGGATTAAAGTAATTTCTAAAGGATTCTCAGTGGAATTCGACCCTTACAATAGGGGAGACTATGTTGAAAAATACAATGACATAAAATTCCTGGTCGATGAGTTAGAAACCGTGGTTAATAAAAAACTAATCCAGAGTTTAAATGTTAAGCTTGGAAAAATCAGTGTTTAAGGATTTTAAGGAGTAGCAGTTGTTTTCGAGGCTTCTCCTTCCCCAACACCGATAGTTCTTGGAAGCTCCGCGAACCTCTCCTTAATCTTCTGCTCAGCCACAACCTTGGCCTCCTCTAACACCTTCTTAGCCTCGCCATCCAATCCAGTGCCAACCTCTATCGACAGGTCGACCATCCCTGCACCCATCGCGGTCTCAAGCTCTCTCACAGCGTATTGGAGGTCGATCCAAATGTCCGGTGCAACACCCTTCAGTATTCCAAGCGCCTCCTTCATAACACCCAGTACTGGCGCAACCTCGTTGACAGCTCCACCATATATCACGAAGGTCTCAAGCTTCAACGCAGCGTGCTCCAAGGCGTATTGAACGGTTAACAGCTGCTTGGTAATCTTCCTTATCTCGGCTACTTCGCGAGCATACATTCTAGCCCTTACTTCATCCCTTCTTGACAAAGCGTCCACGATGATTTCAAATAACTCACGGTCCCTTTCTGAGAGCTTCTCGATGTAACCATTTATCCTGCCAATAGCTGTTTTAACCCTGTATTGAGCAACAATCGCTTTCTTCTCAATCGGCTCCTTGTCATTGGTGAAGAGTCTCCTCAACTTGTCGCCAATGGTTTCCTCACGTCTGATTCCTGCCCAACTCATATTTTCCACCAGTTTAAGGCTCACTCTTCTTATCGAAGTTGAAATGTTTTTAAAGAATAGGACTCTAGACAACTGTTCAGGGTATCTGGATAACTTGTGGCACTGGGAATATTAATAATATTTTACGTAGATAACTCTAATACAAGCAGAGGGGTCGAAGCCTGCATGGAGTCTTCAAGTCAGTTTGACATTTACATTACGTGTGAGAAAGACTGTCCACTTCGATATGTTGAGGCCTTGGCAATGATTGGCTTGCTGGAAAAGGCTGAGGTTGTGGAGTGTGGAGAGGAGAGATTCAGGAAGATAAGAGGGGTGGTTGTCACCGGCAGGGTTGTTGAAACCAGGTGTTTTCTGGATGAGGAGGTTAATCAATCACTTAGAATAATCAACATCTACCTGGGCTTCGCCAGGTCAAACAAGGCCAGGGAGAAGCTAACGGTTGTCGAGCCTGGGGCCAGCGGGAGCGAAGCATTATAACCGGGGAATACTGAAAGTATAGTGAGTGATGAATGGTATTACCGGGGAGCGGTAGCGATGAACGGGCCCCAGATCTGACATCATAATCTGCTCAGGATGGAGGGTGCTGGTGTTGGAGGGTGGCTGGGTGGTTGTCCTAATAACAGCAAGCACGCGTGAAGAGGCTTTGAAAATAGGCAGAATGCTTGTCGAGGCTAAGTTAGCGGCATGCGTTAACATTGTAAGAGATGTTACAAGCATATACTGGTGGGAGGGCAAGGTTGAGGAGGGTGGAGAGCTCCTCTTAATTGTTAAGACTACTTTTGAAAAACTAGAATCCCTTATCAAGGAGGTTAGGAAAATCCACTCTTATAGTGTCCCCGAAATCATAGCAATACCGGTTGTTGCGGGCAACCCGGACTACCTGAGATGGGTGCGTGAATCAACGAGTTGAGTTCAATGGAGGAAACCCTGACAAGGATAACTCAGCCGATAAACAACACTCGTCTTCAGGACTGGGTTGAAGGCCTTGACCCGTTCTCCTACATTGCTTTGCTCATTGTTTTCACGGTTTTCATCACTTTAACCATTCTCGAGTTCAAACAGGAAGGGATTAGAAGTGCATTACTCGACCAACGGGATTCCCCGGTCAAGTGATCTTTGAGCTTTCACATAAGCCTGGAGGGGTGTCACCGCTTTACCTATACCCACCTTGAAGTCAAGCCCAAGGCTTAAAAACTCGCTAATGCTTGAAGGATCTAGCAGACCCACCGACCTTGCATCCCTGCACTCTAGCAGCAACCCTCCGTTTCTAAACATTAGCTTAGAGATTTCAGCACAATAGTACTTACTAACGTAAACGCTGAGGGCTAGGTCATTGGGAGGTAGCTCACTACTGTAATCGAAGAGCGCGATCACCACTTCACCTGTCTCTCCCGCTAAAAAGGTGAATCCAGGCTTATCGAACAAGTATTTCGAAGCAAGTAGCAGTGTAGTGTATGGTTTACTATGGCTAACAGATACGAATGAAACCCCGTGTTCAACCATCTGGTTCAACTGCTGGTAAACCATTTTCTCATCCAGCTCGCTAGCATTTCCTGGCAGAACCGTGAAGAATCCGCTCATTGTGTGAAATACGAGCCCCTCATGCTTCAGATAGTATTGAAACAGGGTTTCGCGAACCCTCATTGTCAAACCTTCAAACTCGTCATAGCCGAGATATCCCTTGGAGAGACGGATTCTATCCTCCCCTAGTATTCTCACATAAGTTACACGGGGCAACCCGCATCTTACTCCATGACGCGCTTATTGGAGACACATTGTTTCACTATAAATATGGTTATTCCTCATATATATCTTGAGGGCTGGGCATGGGCGGTATATTTGCCGCGGTTTGTAAGGAGAGAATACCTGAAGGCGTCTTGTACAATGGCTTGAGGAGGCTTGTCTACAGGGGTTATGACGGAGCTGGTGTTGCTTTTCTACGAGGGGATAAAATCGTTGTATTGAAATCACCCGGGCATTTAGAGAAGATTGCTCCACAATTAAGCTTTTTAAACGTTGACTCGGACGTCGCGGTTGCACATACAAGATATGCTAGCAGGGGCTGGCCTGTCTTAGAGAATACTCATCCCCTGCTGGATTGCACCGGTAGAATCGCCGTTGTAGGAGACGGCATAATCGAGAATTACGAGGAGTTTCGAAGAGTACTCGAGGATAGGGGGCACCAGTTCAAGGGGAGGACGGACACGGAGGTAGGGGCCCACCTGCTTGAAGAAGAGTTGAACCAGCGGGTCAACGTGTTAGAAGCGCTTCAAAACCTGAGTAGACAGTTGAAAGGGTTGTACGCTCTGGCATTTCTTGTCGAGCCGTATAGGAAGATATTCTTTATCGCGAATGGTCAGCCATTGGTCATCGGTGCAGGGGGGAATTGCTACTTCCTTTCAAGCGACATCCCCTCTTTATACGGCTTCGCTGAAACCGCGTACGTGGTTGAGGATGGAACAGTGGGCTGGGTGGATGCTGAAGGCTTCTCAGGAGTAAGGATCGCTGACGGAAGCATTATCACCCCTTCAGGGCTTCAGGGTAAAAGGGTAAAGCACTTTGCCGAGGCTGGGGAGAAAGGCGGCTTCCCCCACTTCATGCTTAAGGAGATATATGAAACGCCCGAGGCTTTAAACAGGGTTTTGCTCGCGGTAATGGAGAAGTATCTCCGCTTAGCATCAATGATCGTGTACGGTGCGAAGAATGCTTTCATACTTGCCAATGGGACGAGCCTTCACGCCGGAATGATAGGTTCTTACTACTTTAACGACTTAGCGGGTGTGAGTGTTGACCCGGTTTCAGCAGCAGAGTTTCCCTACTATGCTTTGGAAACTGTTGAGACCGGCACTGTGGTTATTGCGATAAGCCAGAGCGGTGAAACCTCCGATGTGATATCGAGCATTAAGCTTGCTAAGCAGAGAGGGGCTGTGGTTATAGGGATTACCAACAACGTCGGGTCAAGGCTTGCCTTGGAGTCTAACGTTTACCTTCCGATAGGTGCTGGGCCGGAGATAGCGGTGCCGGCGACGAAGTCGTTTACTGCGACGCTTGCGACACTGCTTCTCTTCGCATCCTACACGGGGATGTTCACAGGTAAAACCACTCGGGATGATTACCGGAGAATAGTTGACGAGGTTAGGAATGCTTCCGCATTGTTGAAGGAGAAGATATCGGAGTTTGACAAGAGTGTGACCAGTATTGTTCAGCTGGACTATGACTGGAAGAGCGCTTACGTTGCGAGCAGCGGGATAAACTACCCCCTTGCTCTCGAGGGCGCATTGAAGCTTAAGGAGGCAGCGATAATTCACGCTGAAGGATTCCAGCTTGGCGAGATGAGGCATGGACCCATGGTGTTGATCTCCAATGATTTCCCAATGATACTGATAGAGCCCGCGGAGGATCAGGCTAAACCACTGTACGTTAAGGTTTTGGAGGAAGCCCGCAATAAGGGTGCTAAACCCATCGTGATCGGTCCTGGCAGGTTTGGCGACAGCGTCACTATTCAAACACCCAGCGTTCCAAGGTATCTCTCCCCGATCATATCCAGCATTCCAATCCAATTGCTCGCATACAGGCTTGGGGTAGGGTTTAATAGACCTATCGACACTCCTCCTGGCCTCGCGAAAGCTATAACCACCTAGTATTTAAGTCTACAAAGACTTTTCTTGATCGATGAAGGCGATGAAGGATCCTAGTCCAGGATGATGTGTGATGAGGAATCTCCGGGACTGAGCCGGATCATTCATCTCTGCGGGTTTCCCCGTTTCCACGGGTTGCTGGCTTCCTGTTAAGGTTATAATGGCTTGTTAAGGATTGAAATATGCTAAGGAGGATTGTGGATGAGCGCTAGGCTAGACCCCTGGGGGCATTTCGCAATAGAGGATTATGAGAAATTGCTGGAAGAGTTCGGGATACGGCCTATTAACGAGGTTTACGGGTTGATGAGCAGGCTACACCCGTATTTCACCCGTAGAGTGGTTTTCGGGCACAGGGATTTTGACAAGTGGCTGGAGGATCTTAGGGCTGGCCGCAGGGTAGCGGCTCTCACAGGATTCATGCCGAGCGGTAGGCCTCACTTAGGCACTGCTATGGTTTACGAGGAGTTAAGGTTCTTCCAGGAGCTAGGGGCTCACGTTAAAATCGCGATCGCTGATGCGGAGGCATATGTGGTGAGGAGGGAGGATAGGAGATCAACTATTTTAAACGGTGTGGACTTCATAGCCCACGCTATCGCATGGGGTTTAGATCCGGAGAGAACAGAGTTCTACTTCCAAACCTCTATGAAGGAGGAATACTATCGTCTGATACAGATGTTTTCCAGGAAAATAACTATGGCGGAAATGGAGGCGATATATGGGGAGCTGTCCCCGGGTAAAATCATTGCTTCTCTAACGCAGGCAGCGGATATCCTGCACTTGCAGCTAGACTCCTACGGGGGGTTTAAGAACGTTCTCGTCCCTGTGGGTGCTGATCAAGACCCCCACCTTCGGTTGACGAGGGACATAGCCGACAGGTTTGAAGGAGAGCTAGGCTTGAAGCGCCCGGGATCTATATACCATAAGCTTATCCGAGGGCTGGACGGCAATAAGATGAGTAAGAGCAGGCCGGAGTTCGCTATCCATTTAGACGATGATGAAGAAGTGGTTAGGAAGAAGTTCGTAAGCGCTTTAACAGGGGGGCGGGCGACGGCTGAGGAGCAGAGGAGGCTGGGGGGTGAGCCGTGGAAGTGCACGGTTTATGAGATGTATCTCTACCACCTGCTGTATGATGATGAGAAGCTTAAGGAAGTATACGATGATTGCGTTAGCGGCAGGATTCTATGCGGGCAGTGCAAGAGGAAGGCCTTGGACCTCCTTCTCGAAAGAATAAGAGAGCACCGTAGAAGGTATCAGGAAGTAAAGGAGAGTAATATTGTTGGAAAAATAGTTAACATACCGTCCTTCTAATCATAGCCCATTTCTCTAAGTATCTGCTTAACAACGTTCTCCGGCTCAGGATTCTTAGTTATCGCGCCGCCTACCACGACGATGTCAACACCTGAGTCGATCAACGGCTTTATGTCGCCTGGCTTCAGCCCTCCAGCCACTGCTATCCTGGATGAAACAAGTCTTCTCAGCTCCCTCACCTCGTTGATCAAGTCTTTCGCAGAAACCCCGCGGGCTTTCTGAACGCTGATACCGATGTGGAACAGTAGCACGTCGACGCCGTAGTTAGCTAGCTCAATGCCTCTTTTCAACGGTTCAGGATGGTTTATCAAGTCCGCTATCACGGTCTTACCGCTCTCGTGTGCAAACCTGACCCCTTCCTTCACGACTTCGTCGTCAGCAACCGCGAGTATAGTGTAAGCATCTGCTCCAGCGCTGAAGACGGTCGCGCCTTCGACCTCGGGAACATCCATGGTTTTCGTGTCAGCCACTATGAAGCAGTCTGTTATGTTTTTCAAGGCTTTCACAGCTATCTTGCCCCAGGATTTCAGAAGAGGCGTGCCCACCTCGATCCAGATGTTCTCGCAGGTGACTGCGGAAACTATCCTAGTAGATATTTCAACAGCTTTCGTAAGCTCCAGGAGATCTAGGGCAATCTGTAGCTTTCCCGGCATCTAGACCACAACAACCTATAATTCCCACACATAATTAAATATGTGAGAGCCTGGTAGGTAGAGATGACTTTAAACATTAAGGCGCAGAAGCAGCTTATTCGGGAGAGAATCTGGAGGTTGCTAGAGGAGAAGAATGTAGCGTTGTTTCCGAGACCTGTTTACGGTAGAATACCTAACTTTGCAGGGGCTGAAAGGGCTGCTCAGCGCTTATTGAGTTTGAAAGTGTGGGAGAATGCTGAAGTCGTGAAGTCCAACCCGGACTCGCCCCAGGCCCATTTAAGAGAGCACGCGTTGAGGCAGGGGAAGACTCTTGTAATGGCGACTCCTAGACTGTTGAACGGCTTCCTAGTGCTGAAGCCTAGCTCAATAGAGCCTTCACGTATACGGCAGGCTACAACTATTAAGGGAGCTTTCAAGCATGGTAGGAGGGTCTCGCTGAGAGAAATTCCCCCAGTAGATCTTGTTGTTACTGGATGCGTCGCAGTCGACTTAAAGGGTAGAAGGCTTGGGAAGGGAGGCGGCTACTCAGAGCTCGAGTACGCTATTCTAAGAGAACTGCATCTTCTCGACGAGAAAACCCCTATTTTAACAACCATTCACGACCTCCAAATCGTTGACGAGGTTCCACTGGAGCCTCATGACTACACGGTAGACTATGTTGCGACACCGGCTAAGCTGATAAGGATTGATGGAGAGATGGTTAGACCCAAGGGGATTTTCTGGGAGTTGCTAGGCGATAAGGAGAACCTTGAAGTGGTAAGGGAGCTTAAATCAATACTGAGCAAGTAGCTTAATAACTCACCATAGTAATCAATACTTAACGGGATGATTTGATGGAAGAGTTTTCCAACCTGTTGAACTATAGCGTGAAACTCGTTGAGTCAAGGCTAAGTGAAGTTTTCAACGAGCTTGAGAGAGAAGCAGGCGGTGTAAGCCCTCATTTAAACAATATCCCGTTTATTGCGAGAGATTATACTTTACGCGGGGGGAAAAGGATTCGCGCTTTCCTAGCCTTAGTGGGCTACTGGAGCAGGACCTGGGGCTCAGGAGATGTCGAAACTATTTCAAAGCTAATGGCAGCGCTTGAATTGCTTCAGAGCTACCTCCTAGTCCACGACGATATCATGGATATGGATGAGCTGAGGAGGGGAGGTCCAACCGTGCACGCATGGTTCAGGGATGAGTGCTTGAAGGCTTGCACATCGTCAAACTGCACACACTACGGTGTTTCACAAGCAATTACCGTCGGAGACTATCTTGAAGCAACAGCCGTGGAAAACCTGGCCATGCTCAAGCTCCCTAGCGAAGCCTTCGTAAAACTTATCACCACTTACTCTAAAGGTTTGAGAATGGTTGCTTACGGCCAATACCTGGATGTCCTATACTCCAATCTGCCGTTAGCTAGGGTGGGTGAAAACGATATCCTACTTGTTCACAAGTTGAAGACAGCATCCTACACGGTGGAGTTACCCTTACATTTAGGCGCCATAGCCTCTTTAAAGTACACTGACAGGCTTCTAAACGAGCTCTCCTCTTACGCTATGCCGGCTGGAATAGCCTTCCAGCTTAGGGATGACATAATAGGCTTATTCGGAGACCCGCGCACCACGGGGAAGCCCAGTGGAAGTGATGTTAAAGGAAAGAAGAAAACCCTTCTCATTATAAAAGCATACGAGCTCTCTTCCAGCAGTGATAAAAAGTTTCTCGAGGAAGTGTATGACGAACTGCCTAGTGAGAGGATAACGGAAGAGCATGTTGAACGAGTAAGGGAGATCGTTAAATCAACCGGTAGCTTAGACTACAACTTGAAGCTCATAGACGAGTTGGTCTCACAGGCGTTGCGAGAGGTTGAGAAGGCTGTTGAAGTAAACCGTGAAGCGAAGGAGGTTTTAACCTGGCTCCTCAATAAGCTAGCCTACAGGGAGAAGTAATATTTCCTACCGCATCTCCTCACGTTCCTTACCCGTATTCGCTCTCTTAATTCTCTCCCTAACCTCCTGAGGGGTTAACGTGGGGGTTTTAAAGAACCCGTAGCCTATTAGAAAGAGAGAGGCCGCGAATATGAACACTAGAGAGTATATTGTAATTTTCAACGTAACCTCTTGGAGGCTTTTGCTCGAGAAGAATAACAGGTATGTGTAGAAACCCATGAAAACAGTTGTTGAAAACATCAGTAGTGCTCCAATAGTTCTCTTTCTCAAACAGGTTCACCAAGCCTTTTATTTTAAACTAATATAATAGTAACCCGGCTTTTAACGTATCTCGTGGTTGAATGTTGACTAGGAGGAAGGGAGAGATCGAGGAATGGTTGAAGAAGATTTTCTTCGGAGGCCGTAAAAACGATTACGTTGTCTACGTTAAATACAGGGATGAAGGGGTTGACGTTTTGAAGCCGGTGCCCGGCGAGTTTATAACTGATGTAAGAAGAGGCTACATCTTCACCGGGGAGGATCAAATACCTTTTCACAGAGTTGTAGAGATAAGGTTAAAAAACGGGAAAATGGTTTATAGGCGTGGCGAAAAGCCCTAGATCCAGCCTCTAAGCTTCATTGCTTTTACTACTCTGTCAACAGCTATGGCGTAGGCGGCAATTCTCATCGGGTATTGCGAGAACCTTTTCTGCCAGTCGTCGTAAACTCTGTGGAAGTTTATGGTCATCATTTTGTCAAGCCTGCTTAACGCTTCATCGTCTGTTAACCAGCAACCCATCCTGTTGTGGCTCCACTCAATCCAGCTCATTGTAACGCCTCCAGCGTTCGCAAGGATGTCTGGGACGACTACGACT